>JAKSDN010000897.1 GCA_022360075.1 Kiloniellales bacterium
ACGAGCTGCCGCCGGTCCGGCTCGGTGGACTGCGCCAGCTCGAGCCGGACAGCGTCGACGCGGTCATGGGCCGCAACCGCAAGATCCTGCTGCGGCCGGAGGTCGACGGCGATCCCATGATTTTCGGGGCGGGCGCCGGGCTGGTCGCCTCGGACGCGCTGATCCGCCTCGACATCAGCCGCCACACGCCGATGGCCATGCTGGCGCTCGGCTCGCGCCAGGCCGAGTTCTTCCATCCCGGCCAGGCCACAGAGCTCTTGAGCTTTCTCGGCCAGTCGGTCGCGACCCTGATCCGGGGATGGCTGAACCTCAGCCCGTGATCGCAGGGCCGGCGCAGGCGGATCTCCTGGCGGCGATCGAGGACTGGCAGACTTGGCTGCGCCACGAGCGGCGGGCCTCGCAACACACCCTGGCGGCCTACGGCCGCGACCTTGCCGATTTTCTCCGCTTCGAGGCCGAGCATCTGGGCGGCGCCCCGGACCTCGACGGCCTCGGCGGCCTGCGCGCGGCCGACCTGCGCGCCTGGCTGGCGTCGCGCAGCGCACGCGGCCTGCAGCGCAGCTCGAACGCCCGTGCGCTCTCGGTGATACGCAGTTTCTTTCGCTGGCTGCAACGCCGGGGCCTTTGCGAGAACGCGGCCGTCACGGCGTTCCGCTCGCCGCGCCTGCCAGGTTCCGTGCCCAAGGCCCTGACCGCGGCCGAGGCCGGCGAGGCCGTCGCGACGGTGGAGGAACTATCGGACGACGACTGGATCGGCAAGCGCGACGCCGCCGTGCTGCTTTTGCTCTACGGCTGCGGCCTGCGGATCGGCGAAGCGCTCGGCCTGACCCGGGCAGAAGCGCCGGCGGCCGGGCAGGAGACGCTCGTGGTCACGGGCAAAGGCGACAAGCAGCGCCTGGTGCCACTGCTGCCCGTGGTGACCGAAGCACTGCGGGCCTACCTGGCGGCCTGTCCCTATCCCTTGCCGCCGGAGGGACCCTTGTTCCTCGGCGCGCGCGGGGGGCCTCTGCGCGCGCGCATCATCCAGCAACGCCTGCAAAGCCTGCGCGCGCTGCTCGGCCTGCCGGAAAGCGCGACGCCGCACGCCCTGCGCCACTCCTTCGCGACCCACCTGCTGGCCAGCGGCGGCGACCTGCGCGCGATCCAGG
>JAKSDN010000853.1 GCA_022360075.1 Kiloniellales bacterium
ACTGCAATGGATTGCCGGGTCAAGCCCGGCAATGACAAGTGTTGGTATTGGGGAAGGCGGAGCCTTTAAACGCTGATCACTGCTGTGGGGACAGGACATAAGGACGTCCGGCACCCAGCACGTTTGGAGTCCCCATCCCGCTATCCTGCCTTCAGGGCACGGACGAGAAATCCGGCCAGGGTCTGCGCCGCCGGGGATGGCTTGTCCGGCGCGCGGTGCAGGCCGATTTCCGAGGACGGCAGGTTCGGCAGGCCGTCGTCACCGTCGAGCAGGCGCAGACCGGCGCCGGCCGTGCCCTGTTTGACCACGGCGACGGCGATGCCGGCCGCGGCGGCGCCCTCTACCGCGGCGATGCTGGTGCTGGTGAAGAGAATCCGCCAGCGCCGGCCGGCCTCGTCCAAGGCCCGCAAGGCCCACTCCCGGAACAGGTTGCCCAGCGGCAGGAGCGCGAGCGGCACGACATCGTCTTCAGGCAGAACATGGCGCGCTGAAAAGGCCCAGAGCGTACGCTCGCAGCGCAGGGTCTCGCCCTCACGCGAGCCCGAGGGCTGCGTCGTCAGGACCAGCTCGAAACGCTCGCCCAGATGCGTGATGAGGTCGGCCGAAAAGCCGGTGGTGACCTCGAGCTTGATGCCGGGGTAGAGCGCGATGAACTCGGCGAGGATCTTCGGCAGCACGTGCGTGGCGTAGTCGTCCATCACCGCCAGGCTCACCGGTCCGGTGACTTCGCTCTCGTGCAGTGCGTCGAGCGTCTGATCGTGCAGCGTGACCAGGCGCCGGGCGTAGCCGAGCAGCAGCTCGCCCGAAGGCGTGAGCCGCATCCTGCGGCCGTCCCGATCGAACAGCCGGCAGCCCGCGGCCTCCTCGAGCCGCCGCATTTGCATGCTGATCGCCGACTGCGAGCGGCCGAGCGCCGATCCGGCCTTGGTGAAACCGTCCTGATCGACGACGGCCACGAAGGTGCGCAGCAGGTCCGTTCCGATGTTCCGGCGCATGGCCGAACCATCATAGGCCTTGATCGAAGTCGCCAGAAATATTCATTTTGTTGACGGAATGTTCGGCGCTAATGTCGGGCTCCCAGCTTTGGACAGGGCTCCGCATGGAACTGTTGCTGGCTTACGGCGCCGGCCTGCTCACGCTGATCAATCCCTGCGTCCTGCCGGTACTACCGATCGTGCTCGCCTCGGCGCTGGCCGCCGACCGGCGCGGACCGCTGGCACTGGCTCTCGGCCTCAGCCTGTCCTTCGTGATCTTCGGCATGCTGGTGGCCAGCTTGGGACACGCGGTCGGCCTCACCGAAGACGTCCTGGCCAATGTCGGCGCGGTCGCCATGATCGGCTTCGGTCTGATCCTTCTGGTGCCCGCATTCGGCCAGCGCTTCGAGATGGCGACGGCGGGCGTCTCCGCCGGCGCCGATCAGCGCATGCAGGCCTTGGACCTCTCGGGCTTCAAGGGCCAGTTCCTGGGTGGCCTTCTGCTCGGTCTCGTCTGGTCGCCCTGCATCGGGCCGACCCTGGGAAGCGCCATCGCCCTGGCCTCACAGGGCGAAAACCTGGTTTGGGCCGCGCTTATCATGACCGCCTTCGCCCTCGGCGTTTCGACCCTGATCGTCGGCCTCGGGCTCGGCGCACAGGAAGCGATCCGTGGCCGGATCGTCGCCCTGAGAGGACTTGCGAAGCGGGCCAAGACCATCATCGGTATCATCTTCGCGGCCGTCGGGCTGATGATCCTGTTTCGCGTCCACCACGCCGTCGAAGCTTGGGCGGTGCGCGCTCTGCCCGTCTGGCTCCAGGACTTGTCCGTTGCTTTGTGAACCCGTCGAAGGGAGGCATCCATGAACCGACGCGGCTTTCTCGTCGCGGCCACCGCCTTGGCCATCGCACCGGCGGCCCGGGCTAGCGACATGCTGGACTACAGCGACGGCTTGATCGAGCAAGCGCTGGCGGAAGGCAAGACGGTCTTCGTCGACTACTCCGCCGACTGGTGCTCGACCTGCCTGCGCCAGGAGCGCGTCGTCGAGGCCCTGCGTTCCGAGAACCCGAAGTACGACGAGGCCATGATCTTCGTGCGCGTCGACTGGGACCGCTTCAAGTCCCACAAGGTGGCCACCGCCCGCAAGATCCCGCGCCGCTCGACGCTCATCCTGCTGCGCGGCGATCAGGAGCTGGGGCGGATCGTCGCCGGGACGAGCCAGGACGTGATCAAGGAGCTGATGGACAAGGGATTGAAATCGGGCGCCTAACGGAGTTCTGGCCCGGGTAGCTGTAACTGCGCACTTCGGCCCGCGACGTCATTGCGAGCGCAGCGAAGCAATCCAGCCGGGGGACCGTCTCATCTTCTGGAGCGCGTGGCCCGACCTCACAGAGTCCTCTTGTCGCCGTCGATTTGGCCCAAGCGACGAACTGGATTGCTTCGCTACGCTCGCAATGACGATCTTTGGAACATCGTCCTCTTACATCAAAATTCATGATGTATTAAGTAACAACAATTTATTTCTGTGAACTAAGGTTCGGTGCTATCTGCATCTCCCGCTTCATGAAGCCGGAGATGCAGATCATGCCGGACTACCGATCCAAGACCTCGACATCGGGACGGCGGATGGCCGCGGCGCGGGCGCTGTGGCGCGCGACGGGCATGGGCGAGGACGACTTCGGCAAGCCGATCGTCGCGGTCGTCAATTCCTACACGCAGTTCGTGCCCGGCCACGTCCACCTGAAGGACCTGGGCGATCTGGTCGCGGCCGAGATCTGGCGGGCCGGCGGCGTGCCGCGCGAGTTCAACACCATCGCCGTGGACGACGGCATCGCGATGGGCCACCAGGGCATGCTCTACAGCCTGCCCTCGCGCGAGATCATCGCCGACTCGATCGAGTACATGGTCAACGCGCACTGCGTCGACGCGATGGTCTGCATCTCAAACTGCGACAAGATCACGCCGGGCATGCTGATCGCCGCCATGCGGCTCAACATCCCGGCAATCTTCGTGTCCGGCGGGCCGATGGAAGCCGGCAAGACGGCGCTCGCCTCGGGCACACGGGCGACCGACCTGATCGACGCCATCTCTGCGAGCGCGAACCCGGATGTCTCCGACGCCGATGTCGCGGCGCTCGAGCGCTCGGCCTGCCCGACCTGCGGATCCTGCTCGGGCATGTTCACGGCCAACTCGATGAACTGCCTGGCCGAGGCGCTGGGCCTGGCGCTGCCGGGCAACGGCTCCCTGCTCGCCACGCACGAGAAGCGCCGCGACCTGTTCCTCGAGGCCGGCCGCCGGATCGTGGCCCTGGCCCGCCGCTGGTACGAGCGGGACGACCCCACCGCCCTGCCGCGCGGAATCGCCACCTTCGAGGCCTTCGAGAACGCGATGGTGCTCGACATCGCGATGGGCGGCTCGACCAACACGGTCTTGCACCTGCTGGCCATCGCCCATGAAGCGGGTGTGGACTTCACCATGGTCGACATCGACCGCCTGTCGCGCAACACGCCGCACCTCTGCAAGGTCGCGCCGGCGACATCGAACTTCCACATGGAGGACGTGCATCGCGCGGGCGGCATCGTCGGCATCCTCGGCGAGCTCGACCGGGCCGGCATGATCCA
>JAKSDN010001102.1 GCA_022360075.1 Kiloniellales bacterium
GCCCCCCAGCTCATCGTCGCCCGCGCCGCCGTCCAGCGCGTCGTCGCCCGCCTCTCCAAACACCCAGTCGTTGCCCGCGCCGCCGTTCAGCGTGTCGCTCCCGCTGCCGCCGTACAGCTCGTCGTTGCCCGAGCCGCCGTTCAGCTCGTCGTCGCCCACAGAGCCACTCATGAAGTCATCGCCGTCGTCGCCGTTCAGCGTGTCGTTCCCGCCGCCGCCGTACAGCGTGTCGCCGCCCGCGCCGCCGTACAGCTCGTCGTTCCCTCCAAGGCCGTACAGCGTGTCGCCGCCCGCGCCGCCGTACAGCTCGTCGTTCCCTCCAAGGCCGTGCAGCTCATCGTTGCCCGCGCCGCCGATCAGCAGATCATCTCCCGCAGTACCGTCTATGGAATTGGCCGAATCGTCACCCTTCTTGACAGACAGCGACACGGTCTGCCCACCCTCGGTTACGGAGACGGTATCGTCACTCAGCACGTCGGCCGAGTCGATGGCGGCCTGCAGAGAGGCGAAATCGGCCGCCGGATCGCTCGAATCGACCGTCCAGGTCACCGCGTCGCGCACGTCCGCTAACGCATACTCTCCGTCCGCGAACCAGAACGTCTCGACCCCGCTCACGACGTCGGTGCCGTCCGGCGAGCCTTGCCGCATATCCTTAATCGTCAGAATGCGGCTCGGCTTGTCGAACGTGATCTGGTAGTCGCTCTTGTTGCCGGAGTAGTTGACATCGTCGATGCCGGCGCCGCCGTCCAGCGTGTCGTCGCCCGCGCCGCCGTACAGATCGTCGATGCCGTCGCCGCCCGCCAAGGTGTCGTCGCCCGCGTCGCCATCCAGCACGTCGTTGCCCGCGCCGCCGTCCAGCAGGTCATCGCCCGCGTTGCCGTACTGGTAGTCGTTGCCCGCGCCGCCGTACAAGGCGTCGATGCCGTCGCCACCGACCAGGAAGTCGTTGCCCGCGCCGCCGTCCAGCGTGTCGTCGCCCGCCTCTCCAAACACCCAGTCGTCGCCCGCGCCGCCGTCCAGCGTGTCGTTGCCGGAACCGCCGACCACCTGGTCGTCCCCGGCGCCGCCGGCCAGCGTGTCGTTGCCGTCGCCACCGCCCAGATCGTCGTTGCCGTCGTCACCGTTCAGAATGTCGTCACCGGCGCCGCCGTACAGCGTGTCGTTCGCGGCACCGCCGTTCAGCGTGTCGTGCCCTTCAAGGCCGTACAGTTGGTCATCCCCTGCGCCGCCATCCAGAACGTCGTTGCCCTCCTCGCCACGCAAACGGTCGTTGCCGGTACCGCCAAACAGATAGTCATCGCCGGCCCGGCCGAACAGCACGTCATGGCCCGCGTCACCGGCCATGACGTCGTCACCAGAGATGCCAACCAACGTCGGGTCATCGCCGGCCGTGCCCTTGACGACGTTCAGCGTCGTGATCTGCCCACTGTCGTCAATGGTGATGACGTCGCCGTCCGAGGCCGCAGGGATCGCCTCTTCAAGCGTCGCGAACGTCCCCGTGATGTTGCTACCGGAGACAACCTGCACCGGATTGGTGTCGGCGGTGGTCAGCGTCCAGCCGTCGACCACGATCCCGCCCGGAACAGTTATCTTGTTGAACAAGCCAGCACGATTGCCGCCCACGGCGGTCGCGATGACGTCGGCCGGGTCGGACAGCACCTCTGTGAAGACCCAGTTGCGGTCGGCGTCATAGACGTTCATGGCGACCTCGAGGACGCCTGCCGAATTCTCGTAAAACTTGTGCTCGAAGGTGTACCAGCCCGCGCTGGTGATCACCGCATGGTTGTCACCGTCAAGCGGCTGGTTGTTGAATGACGCGTTATTGGCACCGACCAGCAGCGACCCGCCGCCGATGGCACCCTCGACGTGGAACACAAATGGCGACAAAAAGCCGCCAGCCTGGTTGGTGACCAACCCCGAATAGGAGAAGCCTTCACCGGCGCTCCAGGAGGTGTCGAGATAGACCTTCACCTCGGCCTTGAAGCCGCCGCCGAAGTCCGCCCGGAGGCCGTCGAATCGCGTAAACGGACCGCCGTGCGAGCCCTCTTCGAGGATCGCGTGCGATGCCCCGTCGGCCGACGGGATGCCGCCATGGCCGCTGGCGACAATCTGTAAGCTGCCTTGAAGGCCATGCCTGGTCTCGATGCCGTCGGAGCCGGTCTCGAAGTCCTGGCGGAACCGGGTCAGATAGCCCGAGGCATCCGGGCTGTTGGCGTCGAGCTCGTAGTGGATGGAATCGGAGAAGACGACACTCTCGACCCCCGTCAGCCTGTCGGTACCGTCGTCACCGTCGAGCGGATTGTTGTCGACAATCGTATAGCTGCCATCGTCGTTCCGGGTGATCGTGTAGCCGGAACGGACGCTGGAGTACGTCGCCGAATCAGTCCCCGCGCCGCCGTTGAGTTCGTCGTTGCCCGCGCCGCCTTCCAGCGTGTCGTCCCCGGCGCCGCCTTCCAACGTGTCGTTCCCGTCGCCTGCGCTCAGCGTATCGTTCCCGGTACCACCGTCCAGCAAGTCATCGTCCGCCCAGCCGAGCATCTGGTCGTCCCCGGCGCCGCCGTACAACACGTCGCTCCCGGCCTGGCCATTCACGAGATCATTCCCGTCGCCGCCTTCCAGCGTGTCGTTGCCCGAGCCGCCGACCACCTGGTCATCCCCTGCGCCGCCGTCCAGCGTGTCGTCGCCCGAGCCGCCGACCGCCACGTCATCCCCGGCGCCGCCATCCAGAACGTCGTTCCCGTCAAGGCCGTACAGCGTATCGTTGCCCGCGCCGCCGAGCAGCAGGTCATCTCCCGCAGCACCGTCTATGGAATTGGCCGAATCGTCGCCTTTCTGGACAGACAACGTCACGGTCTGCCCGCCCTCGGTCACGGAGACGGTATCCCCATCCACAACGTCGGCCGAGTCGATGGCGGCCTGTAGAGAGGCGAAATCGGCCCCCGGATCGCTCGAATCGACCGTCCAGGTCACCGCGCCACGCACCGCCGCGAACGTATACTCTCCGTCGAAGAACCAGAACGTCTCGATCCCGCTCACGATGTCGGTGCCGTCCGGCGAGCCTTGCCGCATATCCTTGATCGTCAGAATGCCGCTCGGCTTGTCGAAAGTGATCTGGTAGTCGCTCTTGTTGCCGGTGTAGTTGGCATCGTCGGTGCCGGCGCCGCCGTCCAGCGTGTCGTTGCCGCCGCCGCCGTACAGATCGTCGACACCGTCGCCGCCCTCCAGCACGTCATCGCCCGCGTCGCCGTACAGGTAGTCGCCGCCCGCGCCGCCGTACAAGGCGTCGATGCCGTCACCGCCGCCGAGGAAGTCCTCGCCCGCGCCGCCGTACAACAGGTCGTCGCCCACGTCCCCGGACAGGAAGTCGTCGCCCTCGCCGCCGTCCAGCGTATCGTTGCCGGAACCGCCGTCCAGACCGTCGTTGCCGGCGCCGCCGTCCAGCTCGTCGTTGCCCGCGTCGCCGGTCAGCGTGTCGTCGCCGCCTTGGCCAAACAATCGGTCGTTGCCGATCCCGCCGTGCAGCGTGTCGTCGCCCGTCTTGCCGTCCAGCAAGTCGTCGCCCGTGCCGCCGTCCAGCACGTCGTCGCCCGTGCCGCCGTCCAGCACGTCGTCGCCGGCGCCGGCGAACAGCAGGTCGTTGCCCCCCGAGGCACCCAGAAAGTCGTTCCCGGCACCGCCATACAGCCAATCATCGCCGGCGCCGGCGAACAGAGTGTCATCGCCCGCCTCACCGACGATGACGTCGTCCCCGGCGCTGCCAGCCAACGACGGGTCAACGCCGGCAGTGCCCTTGACGACGTTCAGCGTCACGATCTGCGGGCCATCGGCAATGGTGATGACGTCGCCGTCCGAGGCCGCAGGGATCGCCTCTTCTAGCGTCGCGAACGTGCCCGTGATGTTGCTACCGGAGACAACCTGCACCGGATTGGTGTCGGCGGTGGCCAGCGTCCAGCCGTCGACCACGATCCCGCCCGGAACAGTTATCTTGTTGAACAAGCCAGCACGATTGCCGCCCACGGCGGTCGCGATGACGTCGGCCGGGTCGGACAGCACCTCCGTGAAGACCCAGTTGCGGTCGGCGTCATAGACGTTCATGGCGACCTCGAGGACGCCCGCCGAATTCTCGTAAAACTTGTGCTCGAACGCATACCATCCAGAACTGGTAATCATGGCATGGTTGCTGTCGATAATTGGCTGGCTGTCGTCTTTCACGTTCCCGGCACCGACCATCAGCAGCGCGCTGCTAGCCTCTCGCTCGACGCGAAACACGAAGTCCCGCAGGGCGCCACCAGACTGCGCGGAGACATCCACCGTATACTCGAAACCTTCGCCGGCGCTCCAGGTGGTGTCGAGATAGACCTTCACCTCGGTCTTGAAGCCGCCGCCGAAGTCCGCCCGGTAGCCGTCGAACTGCGTAAACGGACCGGTGTTGCCCAGGCCACCCGTGAGGATCGCGTGCGATGTACCGTCGGCCGACGCGATGCCGCCATTGCCGCTGGTGACAACCTGCACGGTGCCCTGATGGCCACCGCTTGTATCGATGCCGTCGGACCCGGTCTCGAAGTCCTGGCTGAACCGGGTCAGATAGCCCGAGGCATCCGGGCTGTTGGCGTCGAGCTCGTACTCGGTGGTAGCGGCGGAGAACTTAACCCGCTCGACCCCCGTCAGCCTGTCGGTACCGTCGTCACCGCTGGCAGGATTGTTGTCGACAATCGTATAGCTGCCATCGTCGTTCCGGGTGATCGTGAAGTCGGAACGGATGCCCGTGTACAGCGCCAAATCATCCCCTGCACCGCCGAACAGCGTATCGTCGCCGATATCGCCGTGCAGTTCATCGTCCCCTGCGCCGCCAGCCAGAACGTCGTCACCGATGCCGCCGTACAGCCCGGAGGCCTCGGCACCGCCAACCAGAAGATCATTGGCCCCACCAGCGTATACAAAATCGGTATGCGTGACAGGCAGCGTCACGGTCTGCCCGCCCTGGATCACGGAGACGGTATCCCCATCCAGCACATAGGACGAATCGACAACGTCCTGCAGAGAGGCGAAGTCGGCCCCCGGATCGTTCGGATCGACCGTCCAGGTCATCGGGCCGCCGCGCAAATTCGCGAACGTATGCGATCCGTCGGCGAACCAGAACGTCTCGATCCCGCTCACGATGTCGGTGCCGTCCGGCGAGTCTTGCCGCAAATCCACGACCGCCAGGCTACCGTTCGTCTTGTCGAAATCGATCTGATAGTCGCTCCTGCTGCCGTTGTAGATGAGGACGTCCTGCCCGGCGCCGCCGCTCACCGTGTCGTCGCCCGCGTCGCCGTAAATGTAGTCGCTGCCCGCGCCGCCGTACGAGGCGTCGTTCCCGGCGCCGTCCCATATGGCGTCGTGCCCGTCGCCGCCGTACAGCAAGTCGTCGCCCGCACCGGCAATCAGCCAGTCGCTGCCCGCACCGCCGCGAAGATCGTCGTTGCCGTCTTCGCCGTACAGCTCGTCGTTCCCGGCACCGCCGACGATAAGGTCATCTCCGGCGGTACCGTTTAGCGTCTCACCGGAACTGGTGCCCTTCACAAGGGTCAGCGCCGCGCTCTCCGCGCCGGTGTCGTAGACGACGACATCACCGTCCTGCCCCGCATCGATCGCCGCCTGAAGCGTGGCATAGTCGGACAGCTTTCCGTTGATCGAGCCGTCGTTGTCGGAATCGGAGAACAGAACCGCGCCCGTGAGCGTGCGGCCACTGCCGTCTAGGTTGAGGCCCAGATCGCCGTCGAACGCCTGGCCCGCCGCATTCTGGTCAGAGCTTCCGCTGATGCCATCAAAGACCGGTCGGTCGCCGAACAGCAGCTTGGCGGTGTGGGACCGCGGGTCCGGGTCGCCATTGGGGAGCCATGAGCCGATCGATTCGTCGTTCAGAGCGCCAAGGAAGTAGTCGTGAACCGACGACCAGTTTTGGCCGGTCCCGTCCTGGTACACGCCGGGCTCGTTGATGGCGGCGCCGTCCGCCATCAGGTAGTCGGCGTAGTGATTGCCGAACTTGACGAGATCCGCAACGGTGGTGGGCTTGGAAAGATCGACTTGCGCATCGAGTGCTGCGAACGCGGCTTGAAACGCCGCCACCTGGCTGCCGTTCACTGTCAGGTTGTCATGGCGCTCGAGGGAGATCTGGCTGAGATCAGTATCCACGGACGCGGCGACGGGCTGGCCCTGGTCGATGGCCGCCGCCGTATAGGTCACCCCGGTCACGTCCAGGGTCCCTTGGCCCGATACGGTCAGCGTGCGCCCGTCGACCTCGCTGCCCGCCACCGCGATGTCCACGTGAGCGTCGCCCGTGGCGATCGTATTGATCAATGACGTACCGAAGCCGGTGCCGCCGAAGGAAACGGTCGAGCCATCGGCAAGCGCCGAGAAGTCGAGGCCGGTGGCCGTGTCGAGCCCGCTCACGGTGTACGACTGACCGTCGATCCACACCGCATCAATGCCGTTCGCGCCGAACCGCACCTCGACCACCGCCGTAACGGCGTTGCCGCCGATCACGTCGAAAGACAGAACATCGTTGTTGATAACCGGTTGATAGACGGTGCCGACCATGTCTGCTTCCCCTTGGTTTGCCAGATCTCAATCGAGTCGCTTGTACGGGCACGGGCACGCGCGCCGACGGCTTGGCCCACAGCCGACCGTCCGGGCGCGCAGACCCGCAAGTGTTCGCACCGACAGCACTAGCAGTTGCGTCGCGGCCGGGCACCGCAAACAAGGTCCAGATCGGTGGGATCGGTCGCGACCGGGAAAACGGCGAACGCCGCCGATTCGAGAAGCGACGTCATCGCCCCCGCGCGGCGGCCGGCCTTATTCGCGAAAGGCCTTTTCCTGGACCTTGACGATGGGCTTGATGAAATAGTCCAGAACGGTTCTTTGCCCGGTCAAAACGTCGACCTCGGCCATCATGCCCGGGATCACCGGCAGTGGCTTGCCTTCGACGTCCTGGAACGTGCCCTGCGTGCGCACCCGCAAGACATAGTGGAGCTGCCCGCTCTGCCGGTCCTCGATGGCGTCCGCGCCGATGTTGACGAGGTGGGCGTCCAGACTGCCGTAGCGGGCGAAATCGTAGGCCGTCAGCCGCACGCGCGCCGGGTCGCCCGGGCGCAGGAAGGCGATGTCCTTGGTCGATACCATCGCCTCGACGAGCAGCGTGTCGTCCATGGGCACGATCTCGAGCAAGGGCTCGCCCGGCTTGGCGACGCCGCCGACGGTGGTCAGCAGCACGCGGTTGACGACGCCGCGCACCGGCGAGCGGATTTCGGTGCGCTCCACGCGCGTCCGCATGGCCGGCAGCGCGGGCTGCAGCTCCGACAGAGACGCGGTGACCTGGCTCAGTTCCGACAGCGTCTCGCGGCGCAAGGTCGAGAGAAACGCGATCCTCTGTTCCTCGACTTCGGCGATCGCCGCCTCGAGCCGGGCGATCGCCAGCGTCACGGTGTCAAGCTGGCCGCTCAGCTCGTTCTGCCGGCGCTGCAGTTCGAGCAGCGACTTCATCGGCTCGAGCTGCTGTGCGACGAGCGGCTCGGTTATCGCGAGCTCCCTGCCAAGCAACGTCAGGCTGCTTTCCAGCGTCGCGGCGCGCGAGCGGGCCTCCCGCAGCTCCTGCTGGCGCTGGAACAGCTTCTTGTCGAGCACGCGCAGCTCGGCCTGGCGGCTGGCTGTCCGCCCCTCGAACAGCGCAGCTTCGACTGCGGTCACGTCGGGCGCCTGCGCACTCAGCTCGTCGCCGAAAAACGGCGCCTCGCCGCGAACCTCGGCGGACAGGCGCACGACCTTGGCCCGCAACGCATAGTACTGCTGGCTGCTGCGGTCGAACTCGCTCAGGACGATCGTCGGGTCGAGTTCCATCAGCAACTGGCCGGGCTCGACGACATCGCCCTCCTGAACCGCGATGAGACGCACGATCCCGCCCTCGTAGCTCTCGATCACCTGGAGTTGCTGTGAGGGGATGACCTTGCCCTGGCCGCGCGTCACCGTCGCGAGTTCGGCGAACGCCGCCCAAGCGATCAACAACACGATCAGGGCAATGATGACGTAAAGCAGAAGGCAGGCGCGGAAGTAGCGTTTGCGCTCTATCGTCGTGATCAGATCTTCGTATGACATCTGGGATGCTGACATCTGGGATGCTCGTCTCGGTTTTACTGATTCGCGGCTTGCTTGCCGGCAGTCGACTCGGCGTCGGCCGGCTGCCGGCCGGCCGCCGCCTGTCGGTTGAGAATGTCCTTCGGCCCGTCGGCGACCACCTTGCCGTGATCCATGACGATGACCCGGTCGACGAGAGAGAGCAGCGCGGGCCGGTGCGTCATCAAGATCAGCGTCTTGTCATTGACCATGTCGGCCAGGCGCGGCATGAGCATCTGCTCACTCTGCATATCCATCATGCTGGTCGGCTCGTCCATGATCAGGACGCTCGGGTTGCCCAGCAGCGCGCGCGCGATGGCGATGGCCTGGCGCTGGCCGCCGGACAGGCCCTCGCCGCGCTCCCGGATCACCAGGTCGTAGCCGTTGGGAGTCTCCTTGACGAAGTCGTGGACCCCGGCGATTTCCGCCGCCTGAAGGATCTCGTCATCGGTGGGTCGAAACCCGCCGAGCGCGATATTGCTTCTGATCGTCCCGCTGAACAGCCAGACGTCCTGCAGCACCGTGCCGATGTTGGCACGCAGGTCGACGGGATCGATCTGGCGCATGTCGGTTTGATCGACCAGGATGCTGCCACTGTCAGGCTCGTAGAGGCCCAGCAGCAGCTTCGCCACCGTGCTCTTGCCCGAGCCGACACGCCC
>JAKSDN010001500.1 GCA_022360075.1 Kiloniellales bacterium
ACTGCAATGGATTGCCGGGTCAAGCCCGGCAATGACAAGTGTTGGTATTGGGGAAGGCGGAGCCTTTAAACGCTGATCACTGCTGTGGGGACAGGACATAAGGACGTCCGGCACCCAGCACGTTTGGAGTCCCCATCCCGCGATCCTGCCTTCAGGGCACGGACGAGAAATCCGGCCAGGGTCTGCGCCGCCGGGGATGGCTTGTCCGGCGCGCGGTGCAGGACGATTTCCGAGGACGGCAGGTTCGGCAGGCCGTCGTCACCGTCGAGCAGGCGCAGACCGGCGCCGGCCGTGCCCTGTTTGACCACGGCGACGGCGATGCCGGCCGCGGCGGCGGCCTCTACCGCGGCGATGCTGGTGCTGGTGAAGAGAATCCGCCAGCGCCGGCCGGCCTCGTCCAAGGCCCGCAAGGCCCACTCCCGGAACAGGTTGCCCGGCGGCAGGAGCGCGAGCGGCACGACATCGTCTTCAGGCAGACCATGGCGCGCGGAAAAGGCCCAGTGGGTGCGTTCGCGGCGCAGAGTCTCGCCCTCTCGCGAGCCCGACGGCTGCGTCGTGAGAACCAGCTCGAAGCGCTCCCCAAGCTGCGTGATGAGGTCGGGCGAGGTCGCCGCCGGGACGGTGATCGTCGTGCGCTTCGAAGGGCCCAAGGGCGGGCCCGGCATGCAGGAGATGCTCTATCCCTCGACCTATCTGAAGTCCGTGGGATTGGACCGAAGCTGCGCCCTGATCGAAGAGGGGGACGAGGTTCGGATCGACATTCCCCGGCGAGAGATTTCGCTGCTGGTCGACGAGACCGTTCTCGAGGCCCGGCGCGGAGGCCGCGCACCTGTCGGCGGCGGGCTCTGGCAGCCCGAGGCGAGACAACGGCCGGTCTCGCGCGCCCTTCAGCTTTACGCCCGCTCCGTGGCCAGTGCCGCCAAAGGGGCCGTGCGCACACTGGACTTCGGGCCGGGATCGGCTTGACCGTGGCCGGCCGCTAGCTGGCCCATTCGAACGTCGGGCGCATGATGTGGTCGCTTGATCATTACACCACAGAACGCCCCCGCGACGGTCAAGCCAAGTCGTAGCCCAAGGCGGCCAGCGGCATCTTGCGCACGCGCTCGCCCGTCGCGTTGAAGACCGCGTGGGCCAGCGCCGGCGCGACCGGCGGCGTGCCTGGCTCGCCGATGCCGCCGATGTCGCCGCCGAGCTGCAGGATCTCGACGTCGAAGACAGGGGCTTCGCTGAGCTTCAGCATGCGGTAGCTGTCGAAGTTGCCTTGATCGATCTCGCCCTTGGCCATGGTGATCTCGCCCCAGAGCGCGGCCGTGAGGCCGGTGATCGCGCCGGAGACGACCTGCGCCTCCAGCGTGTCTGGGTTGACCGCCCAGCCGACATCGGCGACCGAGGTCATCTTGACGAGCTTGAGGCGCTTGTCCGTGATGGCGATCTCGATGACGTGACCGAGCACGGTGCCGAAGGCCTCGTGGATCGCGATGCCCTGCACGTTGCCGGCGGCCGGGCTACCCCACTTCGCCTTCTCGGCCAGGCGCTCGAGCACGGTCCGGTTCCGATCCGACTTCATCAGGGAAAGGCGCAGGTCGACCGGATCCTGATCGAGCTCGGCGGCCAGCTCGTTGACGAAGGCCTCCATGAACCAGGCGTTCTGGGAATGCGCTACGGAGCGCCAGAAGCCGACCGGGATCGGCGTGTTCTCCATGGCGTAGACCACCTTCGCGGCCGCGCCGAAGTCGTACTGCCGGTGCACCGGCACGCCGGCCGGCGAGGTGGCCTGGGCGATGCCGTCCACGTTGGTGTGGTCGATCCCGCCCGCGGCCAAGTCGGGGACGGCTCGGGCCAGGATCGAGGACCCGGCGAGGTCCGCCTGCATGCCCGTGACGCTTCCCCCATCGTCCACCGCCGCGCGCATGCGCGCCACGGCGCCGGGCCGGAAGAAGTCGCGGCGCGTATCGTCCTCGCGCGACCAGACCACCTTGACCGGCACCCCGGCGGCCTTGGAGACCAAGGCGGCATGGATCGGCAGGTCGATCTCGAAGCGGCGACCGAGGCCGCAGCCGAGGAACGTCGTGTGGCATTCCACCTGCTCGGGCGCGAGCCCGACGGCGCCGGCCACGAAGCCCATGAGCCCCTGCGCCTGGGTCGGCACCCAGACCGTCAGCTTCTCGGCGCTGTAGTGCGCCGTGGCGTTCATCGGCTCCATGGTCGCATGGGCCAGATAGGGCGCTTCCAAGGTGACGTCGATCACCTTCGCCGCGCCGGCCAGCGCCTTGGCCATATCGCCCTGATCTTCCACGACGGCGCCCCGGCCCGCCGCGGCGGCGCCGTGGAAGGTCTCGAAGGCCTTGTCGGTCGAAAAGTCGCCGCCCGCGCCCAGGTCCCATTCGACCTTCAAGGCGTCGCGTCCCTGGCTGGCAGGCCAGTAGCCGTCCGCCAGCACGTAGACCACGTCCTCCAGCGGAACGACCTGCCGAACGCCCGCGATGGCCAAGGCCGCCGCGTCATCCACCGACTTGACCTTGCCCGTGAAGGACGGCGGGAAGAGCGGCACGGCCGTCAGCAGGCCGTCCAGGGCGACATCGATGCCGTAGACGGCGGAGCCGTCGAGCTTTGCCGGTGTGTCGGCCCGGGCGATGGACTTGCCGATGATCTTCCACTGGTCGGGGCGCTTCAGGTGGATGGTCTCCGGCGGCTGATACTTCGCGGCCTGGACGACGAGCGCTGCATAGGGCGCCTTCTGCCCGGTCACCGGATTGACGATGTGGCCGGCTTCGGCGCGCAGGCCGCCGGGATAGACGCCCCACATCTCGCCGGCCGCCAGCTTCAGCATCTCGCGCGCCTGGGCGCCGACCATGCGCGCCGGTGTCCAGAAGGCCCGGATCGAGAAGCTCTCGGCGGTGGTCTGGAAACCGTAGAAGGGATGGGCGAAGGCCGGTGCCGCGACGGGCGAGAAGATCTCCACCTGCTCCCAGTCGACCTCCAGCTCCTCGGCGATGAGCTGAGCCATGGAGGTCCAGACGCCCTGCCCCATCTCCGACTGCGGCTGGGCGATGCGCACGCGCCCGTCGGCGGTGATCTCCAGCCAGGCATTCAATGTCCCGCCGTTCGCGGCCTTGGCGGTTTTGGAAAAGCGGGGTAGCCCGAAAGCCAGCAAGAGCGAACCGGCGGTGGCGGTCGCGCCCTTGACGAAGCCGCGCCGGGTGGTCTCGATCGTTGTCATCTCCGCCTCCCGTCTCAAGCGCTCTGCGCCGCTTGGTGAATGGCCGCCCGGACGCGCGGATAGGTGCCGCAGCGGCAAATGTTGGTCATCGCTGCGTCGATCTCGTCGTCCGTGGGGTTCGGCGATTGGGCCAGGAGGGCC
>JAKSDN010000674.1 GCA_022360075.1 Kiloniellales bacterium
GCCGCGGCACTCTACCTGAGCGAGTTCGCCCCGGACAACTGGTTCACACGTCTGATCAACTTGGCGATCATCAACCTTGCGGGCGTACCGTCCATTGTGCACGCGCTGTTCGGCGTCGGCGCCTTCGTGATCTTTTTCGGCTTCGGCACCAGCATTCTGGCGGCCAGCCTGACCTTGGCAATCCTGACCCTGCCGGTGGTGATCGTGGCCACTCGGGAGTCGCTCCAGGCGGTACCTTTGGCGTTCCGCGAGGCCTGCTGGAACATGGGTGCCACGCGCTGGCAGACGATCCACCGGCTGGTTCTGCCGAACGCGGTCAGCGGCATCCTTACCGGCGTCATCCTCGAGGTCTCGCGCACCACGGGCGAGACGGCGCCGATCATGTTCACCGGCGCCGCCTTCTTCCTGCCCTTCCTGCCCGAGAGCGTCTTCGACCAGACCATGGCGCTGTCGCTGCATCTCTTCGTGGTCTCGACTCAGGTGCCGAACGTGCCCGAGCACCTGCCCTATGGCGTCGCTCTGGTGCTGATTGCCATGGTGCTGGCCATGAACGCCTTGTCGATCGGCTTTCGCATGCACCTCCGGGGCAAGAAGAAATGGTAGAGACAACCGCGATGGAGCTGATGCAAGAGGTCTCCCAATCGACCTCGCCCGTTCCGGCCAACGCTCCCGTCAAACTGGAGGTGCGCGACCTTTCGATCAGCTACGACGGCAAGCCGGCCTTGGTCGGTGCCAGCCTGTCGATCCGCGAGAACGAGATCTTCGGGATCATCGGCCCCGCCAATAGCGGCAAGACCTCTTTCCTGAAGGCCTTGAACCGCATGGATATGTTCAACGCCGCCATGCAGGTCACCGGGGAGATCCTGTTCAACGGCCGCAACGTGAGCGACTGGCGTAACGTCTATGCCCTGCGTAGCCGGATCGGCGTGGTCTTTCCGTTGCCGGTCGGTCTGCCCATGACCGTCTACGACAACGTCGCCCTAGCGCCGCGCCTTGCGGGGATCAACAAAAAGCCGGATCTGGACGAGATCGTTGAACGCTGCCTCACCCGTGCAGCGCTTTGGGACGAGGTCAAGGACCGCCTCGACTCGCTCGGCAGTCTCCTTTCCGGCGGCCAGCAGCAGCGCCTGACCATCGCCCGCGCGCTTTCCCAGGAGCCCGAGCTGCTGATCCTCGACGAGTTTTCGATCGCCGTCGATCCGGTCACCACGATGCGCATCGAGGACGTGCTCAAGGAGCTGCGACGCGAGATGACGATCATTCTCGTGACCAATCTCACCCAGCAGGCGCGTCGCCTGGCCGACCGGACCGCCTTCTTCCTGATGGGCAGCTGCGTGGAGATCGGCGACACCGAGGCGCTCTTTACCGGCGACGTCACCGATCGCCGGACGGCCGACTACATCGCGGGGCGCTTCGGTTGAGTCCGGCCAAACGACCATCGCCGATCAGAGGTTGCAGATCATGAAGAAGACAACCGCAACGACGAACGGCCGGAACGGCCTCGCCATCCGGACCAGGGACCTCAATCTCTGGTACGGCACGTTTCAAGCTCTGTTCGACGTCGATCTCGACATCAAGGGTGGGATGATCACCTCGCTCATCGGTCCGTCCGGCTGTGGCAAGACCACCTACCTGCGTAGCGTCAATCGCATCAACGAGCGGCTCGGCTACGTGAGGATCGAGGGCTCGATCGCGGTCCTCGACCACGATATCTACGCCCCGGGCGTGGAGCTCGCCCAGGTCCGCAAGCAGGTCGGCATGGTGTTTCAAAGACCCAACCCCTTGCCCATCTCGGTCCGCGACAACGTTCTGTTCGGCTTCGAGCTGCACGGCGAGGGCCGCAAGCGCATGCACCGCAGCGAGAAGGACGAGATCGTGGAGCAGGCGCTGCGTCAGGTTCTGCTCTGGGACACCGTGAAGGACCGTCTGGACAAGAAGGCGACCGGGCTGTCGCTCGAAGAGCAGCAGAAGCTCTGCATCGCCCGCCTCCTGCCGGTCAAACCGCAAGTCTTGCTGATGGACGAGCCCTGCTCGGCGCTCGACCCAAAAGGCACGGAGGCCGTGGAGGAACTGATCTGGGAGCTGCGCGGCCAGTACACGATCCTCATCGTGACCCACAACATGGCCCAAGCCCGGCGCGCCAGCGAGGAGTGCATCTTCATGCTGATGGGCCGCGTAGTCGAGCACGCGGCTACCGGGGACATGTTTGTCACCCCCGCGAAACAGGAAACGGCAGACTATATCGAGGGGCGATACGGCTGAGCGGTCGGCCGCGCGGCGGCCTGTGACAAACGGCCAGTTTCAAGCCAGCGCTGCTTCCAGACGCTCGCACACGGTCTGAAGCACCTTGATCCGCGCGAAGCGCTTGTCGTTGCCCTCGACCA
>JAKSDN010001468.1 GCA_022360075.1 Kiloniellales bacterium
CTCTTGGCGCTCCCCGGCGGAAAGCTGCTTCAGGCCGAAGGCCACGTTGTCGAACACGGAGAGGTGGGGGAAGAGGGCGTAGTCCTGGAACACCAAGCCGATGTTGCGCCGTTCCGGCGGCAGGTCGCGGCTCTCGTCGGCGATCACCCGACCGTCCATGATGACCCGGCCCTGCTGCAGACGCTCCAGCCCGGCCGCCAAGCGCAGCGCCGTCGTCTTGCCGCAGCCCGACGGTCCGACCAGGCAGATCAGCTCACCCTGCTGGACGGGGAGCTCCAGGTCGGCGACCGCGAGTCGCTCGCCATAGGCATGGCTTACGTGATCTAGAAGCAAGGCGGGCATGCGTCAGGCTATTGCGAGTGAGAGGCAAGAGCAACGGCATCGCTCACGACGACGCTGCAGCGAGACGACGCCCCGGGACAGGGGCCGGTCAGGCGTGCTCGACGCGGCCGTCGGCGAGCCCTTCCTCGGGGGCCGGCTCCGGGTTGTCCGGCTCGGCTACCGTCTCGGCGGCGGCGGCGGAATCCTCGGCTTCGTCCGTCTCCTGCGCCGCCTCGTCGGGCGCACGCTCGTCGGCCCCATCCTCGTCGGGTAGGTCGAGGTTCGCTTCGAAATCGGCGGGGAGCGGCAGCTCCTCCTCGCCCTCCGCGCCGTTCTCCTCGTCGTCCTCCGCCTGGTCTTGGGCCAGCTCGCCCCGGGCATCGAGGGCTGCGATCGCCGGTCGGCTGTCGAGCAGGCCCGCGGCTTTCAACTCGTCGCGGCCCGGAAGGCTGTCGAGAGTCTCCAGACCGAAGTGGTCGAGGAAGCTCTCGGTCGTGCCCCAGGTGACGGGTCTTCCCGGCGCCCGCCGCCGGCCGCGCGGCTTGATCCAGCCGGCCTCGAGCAAGCTGTCCAGGGTCCCGCGCGACAAGGCGACGCCGCGGATCTCTTCGATGTCGGCGCGGGTCACGGGCTGATGGTAGGCGACGATGGCGAGCGTCTCGACCGCGGCGCGGGAGAGCCTGCGCTTGACCGGGGTCTCGACCTTCATCATCGGCGCGAGGTCGCTCGCCGTGCGGAAGGCCCAGCGCTTGCCGACCTGAACCAGGTTCACGCCGCGGTTGGCGTAGAGCGAGGTCAACTCCTCCATCAGCTCGTCGAGATCGCTGTCTTCCGGCAGGTGGCGAGCCAGATCGTCACGGCTCAGCGGCGACGCGGCGGCGAAGAGCAGCGCCTCGAGCAGTCGCAGATGCTCAAATCGGTCGTTCATGACGGCTCCGTCGAGGAACGCAGATAGATCGGGCCGAAGGTGCCGTCCTGGCGAAGCTGCAACTTGCCTTGCTTGGCAAGCTCCAGGCTCGCGGCCAGGGTCGAGGCGATGGCGGAACGCCGCTGCGTATCGTCCTGAAGCTCGGGCGGCAGGAACCCGAAGAGGCTGCGCCAGCTCGGCATCTCGCCGAGCATGCCGCGCAGGCGCTCCAGGGCATCCTCGACCGAATAGTAATTGAGCGGCGCGATCCGCAGGTTGGCGGCATCGACCCGGACGGCGTTGCGCGCATAGCCCTGCAAGAGCTCGTAGAGGGTCGCGGTGTAGACCGGCTTGACCACCACCGACAGGGGCTGCGGTTCGCCGCGGGCGAAGAACTCATGGCCGAGCTGGGCCCGGCCCAGCAGTTTCTGGCCAGCTTCGCGCATGGCCTCCAGTCGCTGGAGCTGGAAGCGCAGGGCCGCCGCCATCTGCGCGCCCTGCGGCTCCTGCTTGTCGTCGCTGTCGGGCAGGAGCAGGCGGGACTTCAGGTAGGCCAGCCAGGCGGCCATCACCAGGTAATCGGCGGCCACCTCCAGGCGCAGCTTGCGTGCCTCCTGAATGAAGGCGAGGTATTGGTCGGCGAGCGCCAAGATCGAGATCCGGGTAAGGTCGACCTTCTGGTCGCGGGCCAGGTCGAGCAGGAGGTCGATCGGCCCTTCGTAGCCATCGAGGTCGAGAACGAGAATGCCGCCGATCTCGCGCTCCTCGGCCTGGTCCTCGTCAAAGGCAGTCGCCTCGTCCAACCTCACCTCCTCAAGCGATGCCGGCCAGGCCCGTGAAAAAGGGCATCAGCCAGCCGACCGGCGTCCCGACCAGCCAGTAGAACAGATTGAGGTCCAGGCCCATTTGCCGCCCCAGCATCGGCAACAGGAAGACCACGCCGATCAGGATGAAGAGACCATAGCGTTCGAGTCGGGCTAATGGCACGGCCAAAGAGCGCGGCAGCAAGCCGACGGCGACGCGCCCGCCATCGAGCGGCGGCAGCGGCAGCATGTTGAAGACCGCGAGCACCAGGTTGAGCAGGATCGAGTTGTAGAGCGTGGTGGCGGCCCAGACCGCCGGGCTCTGCGGCAGGAGCCAAAGCACGTGGAAGAGCATGGCCGAAAGGGTCGCCAGGATGATATTGGCGCCCGGACCGGCCAGGGCGACCAGGACCATGTCCCGGCGCGGCCGGCGCAGCCGCCCGAAGCGCACCGGCACGGGCTTTGCCCAGCCGAACAGAAAGGGCGCGCGCAGGACCAGAAGCAAGGCCGGCAAAATGATCGTGCCGAAGGTGTCGACGTGGCGCAGGGGATTGAAGGTAACCCTTCCCAAGCGATAGGCCGTGTCGTCGCCCAGCCGCCAGGCCACGAAGCCGTGGGCCGCCTCGTGCAGCGTGATCGCGAAAAGCACCGGCAGGATCCAGGTCGAGGCCGTATGAATGATCTGGCCGAGTTCGAAGTCCATGGGCGACACCGCCTAGACTTCGGCGAGGTGC
>JAKSDN010000782.1 GCA_022360075.1 Kiloniellales bacterium
GAGAACGGCAACGGCGGGATCTACAACTTCGTCACCAAGCGCGGCGCCTGCCGGGGCCGCAACTCGAAGATCTCCTGGACCCAGGTCGAGACCGGCTCGGCCATCACCTGGAAGTATCCGAGCTGCATCCTCCAAGGCGACAACTCGGTCGGCGAGTTCTATTCGATCGCCATCACCAACAACCGCCAGCAGGCCGACACCGGCACCAAGATGATCCATCTGGGCAAGAACACCCGCTCGCGGATCATCTCCAAGGGCATTTCCGCCGGCCGTGCCGACCAGACCTATCGCGGCCTGGTCAAGATCGCGGCCAAGGCCCATGGCGCGCGCAACTACACCCAGTGCGACTCGCTGCTGATCGGCGACACCTGCGGCGCCCACACCGTGCCCTACATCGAGAGCAAGAACCGCTCGGCCACCGTCGAGCACGAGGCGACCACCTCGCGGATCAGCGAGGACCAGCTCTTCTACTGCCGCCAGCGCGGCCTCGACGAGGAGAACGCCGTCGCCCTGGTGGTCAACGGCTTCTGCCGCGAGGTCTTGCAGCAGCTCCCGATGGAATTCGCGGTCGAGGCCCAAAAGCTGGTCGGCATCAGCCTCGAGGGTAGCGTCGGCTGAGCCACGCCCGAATACAGAAACACCGCTATCAGGACACAGACCGAGGACGAGGTTTTCCGAAATGCCGCTTCTCGAGATCAAGAACCTGCACGCCACCGTCGACGGCAAGGCGATCCTCAAGGGCATCGATCTGACCATCGAGCCGGGTGAGGTGCATGCCATCATGGGCCCGAACGGCTCGGGCAAGAGCACCCTCTCCTACGTTCTGAGCGGCCGCGAGGGCTACGAGGTCACGGCCGGCGAGGTGCTCTACAACGGCAAGGATCTGCTGGAGATGGAGCCCGAGGAGCGCGCCGCCGAGGGCGTCTTCCTGGCTTTCCAGTATCCGGTCGAGATCCCGGGCGTGCCCAACACCACTTTTCTCAAGGAAGCGCTGAACGCCGTGCGCAAGTACCGCGGCGAGGCCGAGCTCGACGCCATGGCCTTCCTGAAGCTCTTGCGCCAGAAGACCAAGGAGCTGCACATCCCCGACGACATGCTGAAGCGGCCGGTGAACGTCGGCTTCTCCGGCGGCGAGAAGAAGCGCAACGAGGTCCTGCAGATGGCCGTGCTGGAGCCGACGCTCGCCGTGCTCGACGAGACGGACTCCGGGCTCGACATCGACGCGCTCAAGACGGTGGCTGACGGCGTCAACGCGCTGCGCAATACCGAGCGCTCGATGCTGGTGATCACCCACTATCAGCGGCTGCTGAACTACATCGTGCCCGACCGGGCGCATGTCCTGGCCCACGGCAAGATCCAACGTTCCGGCGGCAAGGAGCTGGCCGAGGCGCTGGAGAAGAGCGGCTACGCCGAGTTCACCGAAGCCGCCTAGGACAGCGACGAGCGATGACCCAGGACATGAGCGCCATCCAGCCCTACGCCGAGCACTTCGCCGGTCTCCAGAGCCGACTGCCGGGCGAGGACCCGGTCTGGCTCAAGAGCTTGCGCCAGGACGCCATCGATCGTTTCGCCGAAGCCGGCTTCCCGACCCCACGGGCCGAGACCTGGAAATACACGAACTTGAGGCCGCTGTTGAAGCAGCGCTTCACGCCCTCCGCCGAGACCGATGCGGCGATCTCGATCGACACGGTGCCCTCGGTCCTGCCGCGCGAGTCAGCGGGCCCGCGCCTGGTATTCATCAACGGCCGCCTGCGCGACGACCTTTCCGATCATGCGGCTTTACCGGAGGGTGTCAGTCTGCTCGGGCTGCGCGCGGCCTTGGATGCCGACCCTCAAGGCATCGCCAAGCTGCTGGAGAGCGAAACGCCGGGTTCGGAGCTGCCCTTGCTCGCGCTCAACACCGCACTGATGGAGGACGGCTTTCTTCTCCGAGTGGCGCGCGGTGCCGTCGTCGAAAAGCCGATCGAGATCGTGTTTCTCGGCGGTCTGGCCGAGGCGCCGCTGTCCTATCATCCGCGCAATCTGATCGTCCTGGAGGAGTCGAGCCAGGCGACGATCGTCGAGCATCACCTGGGCCGGGGTACGGCGCCTACTTTCGCGAACAGTGTCTCCGACATTCGCGTGGGCCAGAACGCCCGCCTGCGCCACCTGAAGGTCCAGGAGGAAGGCCGCGAGTCCTTCCACATCGCGACCCTGCGCGCGACGGTCGCGCGGGACGCTGACTACCAGAGCTTCGGCCTGTCGATCGGCGCTCGCCTGTCACGCAGCGAGGCCTCGGTGCGCCTCGAAGGCGAAGGCGCCCATTGCCGGATCAACGGCGCCTATCTGCAACGCGGCGTGCAGCATTGCGACAACACCACGGTGATCGAACACCTGGCACCGCACACCGGCTGCCGCGAGGTCTTCAAGGGCGTGCTCGACGACCGCGCACGCGGCGTGTTCCAGGGCAAAATCGTCGTCCATCGCGACGCCCAGCAGGTCGACGGCCACCAGCTTAGCCGGGCCCTGCTGCTGTCGGACCAGGCCGAGATCGACGCCAAGCCCGAGCTCGAGATCTATGCCGACGACGTCAAGTGCAGCCACGGCGCCACCGCCGGCGATCTCGATCACGACGCGCTCTTCTACCTGCGCTCGCGCGGCCTGCCCGAGGCGACCGCACGCAACCTGCTAATCGGCTCCTTCCTGGCGGAGGCGCTGCAGGAGATAGAGGACGAGAACTTGCAGACCCAGCTCATGGCGCGGGTCAACGACTGGCTGCCGAAGGCCTAAAAAACAGGAGAGATAGGGGCATGGAACAGACCGCCGCCGAGCGCGCGACCAACGTGGTCAGCATCGCACCGGGCGACAACTCGATCGCCGCCTTCGACGTGGAGCGCGTGCGCGCCGACTTCCCGATCCTGAACGAGACGGTCTACGGCAAGCCCCTGGTCTACTTCGACAACGCGGCGAGTGCTCAGACGCCAATTCCGGTGCTGAACGCCATGCAGGAGGCCTACGAGCGCTATTACTCGAACGTGCACCGCGGCGTGCACCACATGAGCCAGCGCTCGACCGAGGCCTTCGAAGCCGGCCGGCAGAAGGTCGCGGCCTTCCTCAACGCGGCGACGGACGAGGAGATCATCCTGACCCGCGGCACGACCGAGTCGATCAACCTGGTCGCTGCGACATACGGCCGGAAGTTTCTGAAGGAAGGCGACGAGATCATTCTGACGGTGATGGAGCACCACTCCAACATCGTGCCCTGGCAGCTCCTACGCGAGGAGCGCGGCATCGTCATCAAGGTCGTGCCGATCGACGACGAGGGCAACTTCCTGCTCGAGGAATTCGAGAAGCTGCTCGGCCCCAAGACCAAGCTGGTCGCCCTCACCCACATCGCCAACTCGCTCGGCACCATCGTGCCGATCAAGGAGGTGGTGCGCCTGGCCCACGCCCACGGCGCCAAGGTGCTGGTCGACGGCGCGCAAGCGGTGCCGCACTTCAAGATCGACGTGCGCGATCTCGACGTCGACTTCTACGCCTTCTCCAGCCACAAGCTCTACGGGCCGACCGGTATCGGCGTGCTCTACGGCAAGATGGAGCTGCTCGAGGCGATGCCGCCCTACCAAGGCGGCGGCGAGATGATCGACGTGGTCACCTTCGAGGAGACCACCTTCAAGGCGCCGCCGCATCGCTTCGAAGCCGGCACGCCGGCGATCGTCGAGGCGATCGGTCTGGGCGCGGCGGTGGACTACGTCGAGGCCCTGGGGCTCGACAACATCGGTGCTCACGAGGCCGGGCTCGGCGCCTATGCGAAGAGCCGGCTCGCCGAGATCCCCGAGATCAAGCTGCACAGCCGGGCCAAGGACTGGGCCGGTATCGTTTCCTTCGAGTTCGAAGGTGCCCACGCCCACGATGTCGGCACCATCCTCGACCGCGCCGGCGTGGCGATCCGCGCCGGCCACCACTGCGCCCAACCGGTGATGGAACGCTTCGGGGTCAGTGCGACGGCCCGGGCCTCTTTCGGCCTTTACAACACGCGCGAAGAAGTCGATGTCCTGCTCGACGCGCTTGGGCGGGTGAAGGAGATTTTCGGCTAAGGACCATGGACGAGCTGCGCGATCTCTACCAGGAAGTGATCCTGGATCACGGCCGCAATCCGCGGAACTGCCGCCACCTGGAGCATGCGAGCTGCCGGGCGCAGGGCAACAATCCGATGTGTGGCGACCGGGTGACGGTCTATTTGACGCTCGACGGCGACGGCACCATCGAAGATGCCGCCTTCGAGGGCCGCGGCTGCGCGATCTCCATGGCCTCCGCCTCGATGATGACCGAGGTGCTGAAGGGCAAGACGGCGCGCGACGCCGATCGCCTGTTCGAGGCCTTCCAGGCCCTTTGCACCGGCGAGGCCGAGGACCTGGCGGCGGTGGCGGAAAGCGATCCCGATGCCGCCGAGCGCCTGCTTGCGCTCTCCGGCGTGCGGGCTTTTCCGGTCCGGGTCAAGTGCGCCACGCTGCCCTGGCACACGATGAAAGCCGCCGTCGCCGGTGGATCGGACCAGGAAGTGACGACGGAGGTTTGACGCCCGCCATGACCCTACCGAGCGACGACTACACCCTCGGCGACTTCATGCCGAGCACCGCGACGGCGGACGGCGAGGACTTCGTGGCCCGCGCCGGCGAGCCACTGCCCGCGGGCACGACGGTCGCCGACCATGATGCCGTCGTCGAGGCCTTGCGCACGGTCTACGATCCGGAGATCCCGGTGAACATCTACGACCTCGGCCTGATCTACGATCTGGACATCGGCAAGGAGGGGACGATCCAAGTCGAGATGTCCCTGACCGCCCCGGGCTGCCCGGTGGCCGGCGAGATGCCGGGCATGGTCGCCCGCGCCGTCGCGGGGATCGAGGGCAGCGGCGAGGTCGAGGTGCGCCTGGTCTGGGACCCGCCCTGGACCATGGAGCGCATGTCCGAGGACGCGCGCCTCGCATTGGGTATCATCTGACACTATATTTCGTAGTGCTAGGCAAGGAGAGCGAGCGACAGTCATGGCGCAGCAGATCATCACATTGACCGACATGGCCGCCGAGAAGGTGAAGGCCCTGATCGACAGGAGCGACGAGCCGGTGCTGGGCCTGCGCGTCGGTATCACCACCCAGGGCTGCTCGGGCA
>JAKSDN010001034.1 GCA_022360075.1 Kiloniellales bacterium
ACCAGCAGGCCGATGGACTCGACTTCCAGGGCGGCACGGCCGCGGACCGGCTGGTCGTCCGGATGGACGCCGCCGGGACCGCGGGCCTGACAACCTCGGGCGTGGAAACCGTCGAGGTCCATACGGGTGGCGGCAACGTGCTGTCGCTGGGCGCCTCCGACGCCAACACCGTCGAGGTGGCGGCAGGCACGGCCACGGACTGGCTGGTCCTCGAGAGCGTCGGCGCCGACGTGGACGCCAGCGCCTATCTCGGCACGTTGCGGGTTGACGGCCAGGAGGGTGTCAGCTTCGAGGTCACGACCGGCGCCGCCCAAACGGAAGTCACCAGCGATGTCGGGGGTTTGCCGACGACGGTTGCGGTGGATGCGACCGAGCTGGCGAACGACGTATTGCTTTTTGTGGGAGGCTCCAGCGCGTTCACGGTGACCGGGCTGCAGGGAAACTTGAATGCGTTTGACGCCACGGGAAGCCTGACGGTCAACACCGCGAACAACGCCAGCGACGACGACATCGCCATCGTCACCGGTTCCGGCGAGACGAGCGTTACGACGGCCGGGGCCAACGACACCGTGACCGTCAACGCCTTTATGTTGGCGGAGAACACGTCGCTGACCCTGTCGGGCGCCAGCGCCGTGGAGGTGACGAGTCTGGTCGGTGATGTTGGCGCTGCGGGCCTCACCGGGACGCTGACGGTGACGACAGCGGACGCGACCGACAACAACATCGGCGTCACCACAGGCTCGGCGGCGACGAGCATCACCGGCACGGCCACCGGCGATACCATCACCGTCGAAGCGGCCGTCCTCGACGAAAGTGCGGACCTGACCCTGGCAGGCGCCAGTCACGTTTACGCCACCGACGTCAAGTCCGATGTGGCGGCGGCCTCACTGACCGGGGCGCTAACAGTCGATACCGCCGATGCGGCGGACGACGCCATCCGGATCACGACGGGTTCAGCGGCGACCCAGATCACCGGCAGGGCCGTCAGCGATACCGTGACCGTCGATGCCGCCGTGCTGGCGCAGGACACGACCCTGACCCTCATGGATTCGAGTGCTTTCGAGGTGACGGGTCTGGTCGGCGATGTCGATGCGCAGGCCCTTGTCGGCGGCTTGACGGTGACCACGGCGGACGCGGTCGATAACGGTATTGCTATCGCAACCGGTACGGCGGCGACCGAGATCACCGGCACGGCCGCCGACGACACCGTGGACGTTAACGCTTCGCTGCTGGCGCAAAACACCACGCTGACCATGGCAGGCGCCAGCACCTTCGCGGTAACGGCCCTCGTCGGTGACGTCGATGCGTCGGGCTTGTCCGGCGGGCTGACGGTGACGACGGCGGACGCGATCGACAATGCCATCGGCGTCACCACCGGTTCGGCTGCGACGACTATCGACGGCACGGCTGCCGACGATACCGTGACGGTCGATGCCGCTGTATTGGCGGACAACACGTCGCTCACCCTGTCAGGCGCCAGCGCCATGGAGGTAACGGGGCTGGTCGGTGACGTGAACGCATCGTCGCTTACCGGCGAACTGACGGTGACGACGGCGGACGCGCCGGGCAACACCATCGTCGTCACCACCGGTTCGGCTTCGACGACCGTCGACGGCACGGGCAACAACGATCTCGTGGCCGTCAATGCGGCGGTGCTGGGTGCGTCCGAGACGCTTACGCTGCAAGGTGCGTCGGGTTTCGTTGTCAACGACCTGCAAGGCGACCTTGCGGCCGGCGCTTCGACCGGCGACATCAGGGTCACTGCGGTTGGTACCCAAGGCCAGACGCTGAGGACCGGCGACGGCGCGGACGTGCTGACGCTGGGAGACGGCGACGACTCGGCGACAGCCGGTGCGGGCGATGACAAGATGTATGGCGGTGCCGGGAGCGACGTCCTGCGGGGCGGCGAGGGCAGCGACCATATGTATGGCGGCCCCAACATCGCGTCCGAGGTGAACTACCTGCTGGGCGGTGGCGGCACCGGTGACCATGCGCTGTTCGATGGCGTGTTCGACGACTACAGGTTCCGGGAAGGCGTGTTCGACGTCGATGTCGATGGAAACGGCACTGTTGAGATCGGGGTCACCGGCATCGAGATGACGCACCGTGATACCGGAGCCGTCACCTACGTTAACGGCGTGGAAAACGTCGTCTTCCTGGGCAACAACCCCGCCACGGGCTTCGATCCGACCAATCCAGCGACCTTCGGAGCGATCGAAGACGCGGCAACTGTCGGGCGCGTGGTCCTGAATGTCGGCACCAATGCGCGCTACTACACGCTGGAGGACGCGATCGCCGCCGCATCGGACGGAGATACCTTGGCCATCGACAGTGGCGCCAACCTCTCCGACGAAGGTGTCATCACCGTCACCCAGGAGGGCCTGACGATCACCGGCGATGCCGGGGTGACCATAGCGGGTCTGGTGATGGGCCAGGATGCCGACAGCACTCAGGATGTCGTCGCGCTCTATCTGAAGGGCTTCAGCACCAGCGTGACCGGCAACAACGCCGACAACGTGATCATCGGCACCGGTGCGGACGCGAGCTATCGCTTCGACGGCCGTGGCGGTAACGACACGCTTCTCGGCGACGGCGGCAACGATGTCCTGCTGGGCGGGTCCGGCGATGACTTGATTGCGACCACCGGTGGCGATGACGTCATCATTGCGGGCGCCGGCAACGACCGGGTCGTGCTCGCGACCCGTGACCTGACCGGAGGCCAAGACGGTGACGTGACCGTGATGCTCGGCAGCGGCGTCGACGAGCTGATCGTCGGTTTGATCGGCGGGTCGCCGGCCGGGCTGAACATCAGCGCCGTGATCGCCGACCTCCAGCGCGGTACCGATGTCCTCAATGTCGGTAACTTGGAAGAGAGCGGTGGTGCCTTGACGCTTGAGGATATCCAGGCCGCCTTCGGCACGGATCCGCGAGCGGGGACCCACATCGATCTCGACGCTTTTACGGTTGAGGGCGGCGGCTCCGTTGCCGGAGACGTTCATCTGAACATGGTCAGCGAGGATCGCTTCGTCAGTGGCGATTTCGTCTTCGTCCATGATGAAAGCGCCCCTGGAAGCTGGTTGCAGGACCTCAACAGTGCGTTGCCGTTGTAGGAGGTGAGAGCTCGATAAGGGGTTACTCGTTGCTTCCGTCTGGAACGGTTGAGGCGAGCAGGGGGGGACATGGCGAAGTCGGTGGACACAGAGGCGCAGTCAGCCAACCGCCGCACGGGGCGAAAGCCGGGCCCACTGTCGAGCATGTCCCTCCTTTCACTGCTGGCGGCCTGTGCAGGCGGCGGGGGTGGCGGCGGCGAGTCGCTGGGCGGCACACCGCCACCTGTGCCTCCCGCCACGGGGGGGCGCGTCGTCAAAGGCTATGTTGAAGGTTCCGCCGTCTTCCTGGACCGGGACGGCGACGGTCTGCCGGATTCTGGCGACGAGCCGGTCTTTACCGACGCGGAAGGCCGCTACACCTTGGAGGCGGCGGCCGGGACCGATGGCACGATCATTGCCGTCGGTGGCGTCGATACCCTGACCAACGTCCCGCTGGATGGCACGATCTTCAAGGCGCCGGCCGGTGCGACAGTGATCACGCCGTTGACCACCCTCGTCGCCGAAATTGCCGAAAGCGAGGGTATCAGCGTCGACGAGGCCAGCAGCCGGGTCGTGGAATCCTTCGGCCTGACGCTGCCGAGCGGCACTGACCTGACCGACTTCGATCCGCTGGCCGACATAGATGGTGCCGGCGCTGAAGTCGAGGACGCCTCGGAAATCGTTCTCAACACCATCTTGTCGATGCAATCGATTCTAGAAGGGGCGCAGGTCGAGGGTGCCGCCGAGAAGGCTCTGGCCGCGGCGACGGCGGCCATCGGCGATGGAACGCCGACCGATTGGACGGATGCCGGCAGCGTGGAAGCTCTCCTCGATCGGGTCTTCGACGACAATGGTCTCGGTGCCTCCAATGCAGCGGACCTGACGGCACTGGCGCAGGCCGTTGCCGGCACGAATGACGCGTTGGCGGACCGCTCCGGTCTCGACGAGGCCGCACGCTTGGCCACCCGTTACGCGCTTTCCGAGTTCCAGGATCTGATGAAGCAGGTCGGGGCCGGGGCCGAGACGAACGCGACCAACCCCGAGAACCAGTTTCTCGACATCTCGCTCAACGATCAGGACGTCAAGGACGGCGTGGACGAGGTCGTCGATAATCCGGGGACGGTAATCGACACGTCCGGCGAGACCGTCATCTCCTTTGAGGTTCGCCAGGAAGACGATCCCTTCACGTTGGCGCTACGGCCGGCGTTGAAGTTCGTGGACGGTGTTCCGGCCGACGTTGAGAGCGTTACCTTGCGCTTTCTCCAGGCCGGTGTCGTTGCCGAGCGGGTAACCGTCAGTTCGGATGGCGAGACGCGTGAAACCCTCGTCCCGAATGGCGGCATCTACAACATCGACTATGACGATTTGGACAAGATTCAGATCACGCCGCCGCAGGATTTCAACGGCACCCTGCAGGTGGAGATCGGCCTGTCGTACCAAGGCATAGCGGACGAGGCGCCGCAAACGTTCGACGTCGACATCACGGCGGTCAACGATGCGCCGGAGATCGCGGACGGCGAGGAAACGCAAGTATTCGCCGGCTCGTCGGACGGGGTCTTCGCCCCGGAAGGCGAGTTGGTGGGCGCGCTGTTCGGGCCCGCGCTGGACGATGCGCGCGACGCCGTCCAGTCGACGGGCGGCAGTAGCGCCAACGGCCTGGCCGGCATCGCCGTTATCGCTAATGCGGCACCGGAGAGCCAGGGCGCCTGGCAGTATTCGATCGACGGCGGCATGCAGTGGCACGATCTTCCGACAGTCTCGGAAGGGTCTGCCTTCGTGCTGGCCGCCGATGCCCTCGTCCGGTTCCATCCTGTCGAGAGTTTCAGGATCGGCAATTCCGGCGCGCTGACGATTCGCCTGATCGACGACTCCGCCGGCGGCGTCACCAGCAGCACGGCGATCGACCTTTCCGCCGCCGGGGCGGTGGGTGGAGAGACCGTCTACAGCGCGGACACGGCCTCGGTCACGGCGTCGTTCGATATCGCCTTCATCGACCCGCCCACGGTCTCGGAGTCGATAGCCGACGGCATCAGCGCGGCTGAAGCCGCCGCGGGTGTCCCCGTCACCGTCGGGCTGGCGACCAGCACCGCCATCGCGGGCGACCGCGTCGAGGTTCTACTCGATGGAGCGTCGTTTTCCCCGCCTGTCATCGACGAGATCACGGCTGACCATATTGCGGCCGGCGAGATCGTTTTGACGATTCCATCCGGCAGCCTCGGAGCGGACGGTACGAAGGAACTGACCGTAAAGCTCGTCTACCCGGCGGACGGCGGCGAAGTCGTATCCGAGTCGATTTCCGTGGTCTTGGATGCGCAAGCACCCGACCAGCCGGTTCTGGATCAGGTCGACGGCACCATTTCGGGCGAAGAAGCAGAAGCCTTCGTGATAACGGGCACTGCAGCAGGGAGTACTTCGGTCGAGGTGACGTTGGTGGGGGCCGGCGGCGATCCGATCGTGCTGACGCTCGGTACGGATCCCGCCGGCCGCTTCCTTGCCCAACTCGATCTTGCCGCGGCCGCGGCGCCGGTCAATGGCGCCGTCCTTCTGTCCGTCGTCAGCCTCGATGCGGCCGGCAATGCCTCCGCGGCAGCGACCCTGGATCTTGTGGTCGGCGAGGAAAACCTGGCGCAAGTCCACACCGGCACGCCAACCGGCGTTGCCATCGTAGGGAGCGAGGCACGCGACGTTTTCACCCCCGACGAGGCGGCCAACGAGTCCTTTTTCCTGGGCGGTGACGGCTATGACAGTTTGTCGATCGCCGATCTTGCGAGCTCCGCGGTGAGAATCTCTTTGGTCCCGGAGAGCAACCGCGACACCCTGGAGACGATCCTGCAGGCGGTCGGCGCGTCGCAGGACTTCGACCAGCCCATATGGCGCGTGTCGGAGTTGAGCGGCAGCACAGAGTTTTTCGTTCAGGCCGATGAAGTCGCCCTTGCCGACGTGATCGTGCGCCTGACCGCCGACGGGGTAATCGCCGATAACAGCGGCACGGTACTGACCGGCGGGTTCGGGAGCGAATACCTCGTCGGCGGCAGCGGCGGCGACCGCTTGTTCGGGGGCGATGGCGCCGACACGCTGATCGGCAATGACGGCGACGATGTGCTTGTCAGCCAGGGCGGCGACGACTTCTTGAACGGTGGCGCCGGAGACGACCTACTGGTGGCGTTCGGGAACGTGGGCGCCGGGCAGAGCGCCGTGACCCTGCAGGGCGGCGCGGGTCAAGACGATTTCCTCATTGCCCCGTCCGAGGGTTTCGCGCGCGAGGTGACGATCGCGGATTACTTCGTTGGCGAAGATCTGATCGACTTGTCCGCGTTCCGAGTGGACGACGGTGGAATGCGCGCCTTGACGCCCGCAGATATCGATCTTGCTGCCCTATCGGCGGCGCTGGAAACGCAGGGCTTCTTCGAGATCGACTTTTCCATTGCGCAGTTTGTCACTGCCGGAGGCGACGCGGTAGCCGGCGGCTTGCGAGTCGAGCGCGCGGAATTTAGCGACAGCGGGCTTTCCGCTGCCGACTTCGTTTTTGCCGCGACGGAAAGTGCGTTGGCGCAGGATCCCAGTATCGAAGCGCATGCGGCTCTAGTGGTCGCGAGCTAGCGCTGCCGGGCTCTTTGTTTCTACGGGAGGCATGATTGCCTACACGACGGAGCACCGTCATCTCAACCTGTGCCAGCGTGGGAATCGCCATTTTGTCTATTTCTGCGGCGTTGGCGCAGGATGGTCCGACACCGTCCGATCTGATTCCGATCGCGTCGAGTCCCGACAGTCCGGAGGCGCAGAGGTTTCTGTCGCTTATCAGCGAGGCAGCCCGCCGGCATCCGGACTTCGGCGAAGCCCTGGCCCGGGTCGAGGAAAACCGAGGGACGTTGGACGAAGTAAGGTCGGTGCGTTATCCGCAGGTAGAAGCCGGCTTCGACACGGTCGGCTCACTGACCAACCGAACATCCGTGGGCGGCGAGGAACAGCGCATTCCGAGCCAGTCCGTGCTGCGCCAGGACGTGGTCGTTTCCGTCAGCCAGTTGATCTTCGATGCAGGGAGCAGCTACCACCGGGTTTCGGCGGTCAAGGCCCGAACCGGAGCCGCGCAAGCAGCCGCGGCCGAGGCCCTGAACGATGTCGCGCTGCGTGCCCTGGCTGCCTACTTCGATGTCCTGCGCTACCGGCTGGCGGCTCGGATCGCAGCCGAGAACGTCGAGCGGCATGAGCAGCTGACTGGTTGGGTCATTAGGCGCACGGAGACAGGGGCTGGTTCTCGGAACGATGTTCTGCGGGCGACAAGCCGCTCGAACGAAGCTCAGGCACAGGTGATCTTGGCAAACAGCGAGCTGCAGCGGTCCGAGGCGGTCTTTTTCGAGATGTTTGGACTGTCTCCAGTAGCCCTGCCGCCGCCGCTACTGCTGCCGCAAACGACGCTCGACGAGACGCGCGCTGTCGAACAGGCGATGGTACAGAACGCCTCCGTGGCGGCCGCCCAAAAGCAGGTTGAAGCCGCACGCGACGAATTGGCTGCAGAGCGCCTGGCGGCCTATCCAAGCGTCACTCTGGAGGTCAACGGCCGTCAGTTCGATGCAACGTCGTTTGATGACTTGCGATACGACGTCGGTGCCCGTCTCGTCGTGCGCTACAAGCTGTACTCCGGAGGTGCCGAACGAGGACGCCGGAAGCGGGCAACGGCCCAATTGTGGCAGGCGCGCCATCGGCAGGACGCCCGGCGGTTGACAGTCGAGCGCCTGGTGGCATCCAGTCTCGGCGATATTGCAGCGCGCCGGGAGCGTGAACGAGCCTTTAGCCTGACGGTAGCCGCGAACCTTTCGGCCAGAGATGCCAGTGAGGCACTGTTCGCGCTCGGGCGCACGAGCTTCATGGACATACTGAATGTTCAGCGTGAGTTGTTCACGGCGCGACTGCAATGGCTGAACGCTATCGTCGATCTCTATCTGGCGCAGTACAGCATGGCTGCCGTCACGGGGGACCTATTGCCGTTCCTCGGATTAGAGAAGCTGGCACGTGTGGAAACCGGCCTCGCCCGTAGTCCGCGTGGCTCTCTAGAGCCTGCTTCGGGTCAACCGGGACGCTTTGATTGATCCTGCGTAGAGGTGTTCTGTGACCCAGCGGACAGAGGCTTCACATCAGTCCAAGACAGTGGTGGTTCGAGGCCGCCCGCAATCGGCCAACTCTGTCACTTGGGGTCCGCAGCAACAGGAGGACGAGGATCATCTTGCCCATCGACTGGCACTGCGCAGCGTCGCGGCCTACGTGGCGCATGAGATCAACCATCCGCTGGGAACGATCGCCAACCTGGCTTCATTGCTGGGTCGCCGGATCAATGACCGCGTCATCCGGCCAAGCGAGCTGGCGAGGCAAATCGAATCCATCAAGCTGGAGACCAGGCGCGCGGCCGATGTGATCAAGAATCTGCGGGTGCTGGCCGGCGGCCTGCACGGACATCGTGAAACCGTAAACGTGCACGGCTTGCTGCGGGAAGCGGTCAATCGATTCAGGCGCCGATACGGAAAGGAGACGGTTCGCATCAGTGTCGAATGTCGCGATCTCCTGCTCAGTGTTCAGGCGGTTCCGGAGTTGCTGCAAATCGCGCTCTACAATCTCCTGATCAACGGTGTCGAGGCAGCGCAGTCCGCATCCATCGAAAAACCGCGGCTGGTGTTGCAGGCGAAGCGGTTTGTCGGTGATCAGGTGGTGATCGACGTAATTGACAATGGGCCGGGGGTCGCCGAAGCGATCAAGAGCCAGATGTTCGAGCCGTTTGTCTCGAACCGCGCCGGCGGTTCCGGTCTCGGCTTGGCGATATGCCGAGATGTCGTCGAATGGCATGGCGGGATCCTATCCTTTGAGGACGTGACGACACGTCGTGGGGCCTGCTTTCGCATCGCTCTACCGAACGAGTGATGCAATGGCTGGGCATGTCTACCTGATCGACGATGATGCCGGCTTCCGGCGCTCGCTGGCGGAGATCATCAACTCCATTGGTCTTGTCCACGACGAGTGGGATTCTCCGGAGCAGTTCATGGCGCTTGAAGACCTGAAGCGTCCTGGCTGTGCGGTCATCGACTATCGTCTTCCGGCGCTATCGGGCCTCGAGGTGCTGAAGTCGCTGCGTGCCCACTCATCGATACCGGTCGTGATCATCAGCGCTTACGCCGACGTCCGGCTGACGGTGGCCGCCATGCAGGCCGGTGCTGCTGCGGTATTCGAGAAGCCACTGGACGATAACGAGTTTCTGGGCTTCATCGAGCGCCTATGTTTTGAAGACCGGTTGCGGATTCAAAAGCGTGACGAATGCCGCGCGGTGCGGCTGAAGATCGCCAGGCTGTCCGAGCCGGAGCGACAGGTCTTGAACCTGATGCTGCAGGGCCAGCCGAATAAAGTCATTGCCAGCACGCTCGGCAAGAGCGTCAAGGCGGTCGAGCGCAATCGCCAGAACGTCGTATCGAAGCTTGACTGCCGGTCGGCGCACGAAGTGCTGTTGAAAGTCTCCCGATGCCCGATGATGCAGTCGTCGCCGCTGACCTGCTCGACAGTGCCCTGCCCGCTCTCCCGTTTGGCGGTGATGCCGACCAATCCGATGTATCGCACGCCGGCTGAGTCGCTGCCCGCAGATGGGTATTCGAGGTCGACCAGTCGCGTTTAGGCAACTGGAGAAAGCTCACGAATGCCTCTGCCATCGTGTGGTGCCGGGAATTGGATTGCGCTTCCTTCGACGCCGGCCGGGGAGCCACGGGAAAACCCGTATCCGATGCGGGTTATCCCGCAGTCAATGTCCGAATTTCCTTATCGAATGCGGAATCTCCTTGGATGAAGGTCTGGCGCGTGTCTGCGAAGATTCGCGTGCTTTTAAAGCATTTCAAAGCCGTTTTGCAGTGAAGGAGAAGCGAAGAATGGCCGTTGAAAAAGTGAACGCATCCAGCAGCCTTGCCGAAGTTGTCGATCGAATCCTCGACAAAGGAGTCGTGGTCGACGCTTGGGCGCGGGTCTCGCTGGTCGGAATCGAGTTGCTGGCGGTCGAGGCGCGGGTCGTCGTCGCCGGCGTCGACACCTACCTGAAGTATGCCGAAGCAGTCGGTCTGACCGCGGGAGCTCAAGCCGCTTGATGAGCCGCGACGCGCAGGGGCGAGCCCTTACGGGCGTGGCCCCTGCCGCCGGCACGAAAGTCTGCATTGGTGTGGGGAGGCGACGATATGAGTCTGACGAGTGACATGACACAACTGACGGAGAAGCTCGAAGCGGCTCAGGAGGGGCGCCTCTCCGCGGTGTACGAGGATCTGGAGCAGATCATGGTCGAGCATGCGAGGCGGGTAGACTCTGATCTGAAGGGGATCTTCAGCCAGGCGGCGATTATTCGCGGCCGGGCCGACGATTTGATCGACCGATATGCCGCCGAGCGTCAGCGCGGCGGTGAGCAGCTGAGGAGCGAGCTGGCTGATTTTGCATCTGGTCTACGGGGCTTCGTCGAAGCCTTGGTGGACGACTATGCTAGTGACCGGGAGATGATGAGTGCGCGTGAAGCTGCGATTCGGGCTGCCTATCTGACCGATCTGCGGGCGCGTGTCGAGGCGATACTGAGCGACGCCGAGAGCTTTGTCGGGGCGTTGAGGGAGGATCATCTCCGGGCAAGCCGCATCTGGCAGCAATATGCGCGCAAGCAGAGCAAGCGTCGGGCTGATGTGAGGTCGTCGAAACTAGCGTTCCGCCCGAAGGCGGCGCCGAAGACGAAGACGTTGCCGCCTCCGAGCGCAGAGCCGAAGCCCCCGAGCGCGGCGCAGCAGCCCGCGAGCGCAGCGTCGAAGCCCGCGGCGGGTGCGGCATCGAAACCCATGAGCGCAGCTTCGAAGCCTGCAAGTGCGGCATCGAAACCCGTGAGCGCGGCGTCAAAGCCTGCGAGTGCGGCATCGAAACCCGCGAGCGCGGCGTCGAAACCCGCGAGCGGAGGTAGGGGGTCCGAACGGTAGTCGGGTGGCGGGCCGAATGGACCGCGGAACGCCTACTGCGGGACCGGTCTGGCGGAGCCGGAAGGGTAGCCGGTAGAGGATAGCGGGGCCCCGCAAAAGTCGGTGATGAGCCGGTCGCTGCTTCTTTAAGGGGTCGAGCCCTTCGACCTGGTGAAAGTGACGGCGTTGGGGATTCCTTGCCGCTTGAGCGGCAGGGCGGCTTGGTAGCCGGTGGCGTCGACGGCTCCCTGCGCCGGCAGAAAAGGCTTGGCGTCGCAATCGCTTCGGCAAGTTCGACACGCCAGGGCACCGAGTTGGCGCTTAACTCGGCTTCGATGTGCGCACGAGGGGAAACTGAAATGTCGACAGCAGCGGCAGTCGAGTATCCGGATGGGGTCACAACGCTAACGCCACGGGCACACCGTGACTTCGTGCAAACCGACAGCGTGAAGTCCATCACCAAGCGTGCGCTGGCGTACTTGAACGCGGGCTTCTCGGTGCATTTCCGGGGGCCGGCCGGGACCGGCAAGACCACGCTCGCTCTGCACACGGCGGCGCAGCTCGACCGGCCGACGGTGATGATTACCGGCGACGAAGAGATGGTGACCTCGAACCTGGTAGGCACACAGCATGGCTACAACTACCGGCGGGTCGTCGACAAGTTCATACATACCGTGACCAAAGTCGAGGAGAGCGCCGATAAGCGCTGGGCCGACCACCGCCTGACGACCGCATGTCGGGAGGGCTTTACGCTGATCTACGACGAGTTCACCCGTTCGCGCGCCGAGGCCAACAACGTCTTGCTCGGTGTGCTCGAGGAGGGGCTGCTGGTGCTGCCCGCACAGAACCAGGAAGAGCCTTATATCAAGGTGCACCCTGACTTCCGGGTGATCTTTACCAGCAACCCGCAGGAATATGCGGGGGTGCACGAAGCCCAGGATGCGCTTGGCGATCGCATCGTAACCATCGACGTGGATCGCGCTGACCGCGAGCTAGAGATCGCCGTGGCGACGGCGCGTTCCGGTTTGAATCGTCGTGCTGTCGCGCCGATTGTCGATCTGGTGCGCGAGTTTCGCGATACCGGCGAATACGATCAGACGCCGACCCTACGCACGAGCATCATGATTTCGCGGGTCGTGGCGCAAGAGAAGCTAAGGCCGTCGATCGAAGACCCCTATTTCGTGCAGGTCTGTATCGACGTACTCGGCTCCAAATCAGCGTTCGTCGGCAAGTCGGCGAACGAGCGCGTGCAGCAGCAGAAAATGCTGTTGAGTCTGGTCGAGCATCACTGCCCGGCGCGCCGG
>JAKSDN010001433.1 GCA_022360075.1 Kiloniellales bacterium
AGGTGGCGTATTCCGGTCTTGACTGCCGCGCTGGGGTGCGTGCTTCGAGACGCTCCTTTGGGGCTCCTCGGCATGAGGAAGGCCTTTGCTGGCATTAAGATTGCTCCTCATGCTGAGGAGCGCTCGGCAGAGCGCGTCTCGAAGCACGCAGGCTGTTTGTCCAGCGCGCCAAGCCTCTTGTCGTTCCGGTCGCAGAACGACGATCTCTTCTCGCCCGGCCTTTTGCCACTCTTACATACCAGCGATACCCCTCAGCCTCGCCCCTGAAGCCGGCCAGGCCCGGCGTCAGCGCGGGGTCATTGGGCGACCAGATAGTGCAGGCTGAAGAGGCCCTCCGGATCGCTCCAGCTCTGTTCCGGCCGCCAGCCGCTGGCCCGTGCCAGGTCGTGGAAGCCGCCGATCGTGTACTTGTGTGAATCCTCGGTGTGAATGGTCTCGCCGGCCTCGAAGCCGAAGGTCTCGCCGGCAACGCGGATCGCCTGGCGCTCCAGGCTCTTCAGGTGCATCTCGATGCAGGAGCGCTCGGCGTTGTAGAAGGCGTGGTGGGCGAAGCGGCTGATGTCCAGCTCGGCGCCGAGCTCGCGCTCCATGCGGGCGAGGAGGTTGAGGTTGAAGGCCGCCGTCACGCCATCGGCGTCGTTGTAGGCGGCGTGCAGGACCCGCTCGTCCTTGACCAGGTCGACGCCGATCAGCAGGCCGTTGCCGGCGCCCAGCATCATCGCCGCCCGGCCCAGAAAGCCCGCCGCCTCGATCGGCTGGAAGTTGCCGATGGTCGAGCCGGGAAAGAAGCCGAGCCGGGGCCCCGCGGCGGCGCTGCCGGGTAGCTCGAAAGAACGCGTATAGTCGGCGCAGACCGGGATGACCGTGACATCGGGGTAGCGCTCGGCCATGCCCCGGGCGTAGTCCAGAAGATGGCGCCGGGAGATGTCGATCGGCACATAGCCGTGAGGCCGCGTCAAAGCCTCCAGCAGGAGCCGGGCCTTGGCGCTGGAGCCGCTCCCGAACTCGATCAGCGCGGCGTCCGGGCCGGCCAGTTCGGCGATCTCGGCACCATGAGCCCGCAGCAGCGCCATCTCGGTGCGCGTCGGGTAGTACTCGCGGAGCTCGCAGATCCGCTCGAACAGCCGCGAGCCTTCGGCGTCGTAGAAGAACTTGGCCGGGATCCGCTTGCGCGGGCGGGCCAGGCCGTCGAGGACCGCGCCGCGGAAATCTGCCTCGACCACGCCCTGGTCGTGGAAACCGCCGAGGGCGCCGAGGTCGAGTGGCTCCGGGGCCGCCATCAGGCGTCCTCCGCCAGGCGCAGGCCCATGAACTGCCAGCGCTGATGCGGGTAGAAGAAGTTACGATAGCAGGCGCGCAGATGACCGTCCGGCGTCACGCAGGAGCCGCCGCGCAGCACCAGCTGATTGCACATGAACTTGCCGTTGTACTCGCCGACCGCGCCCTGCGGTGCGCGGTATCCCGGGTAAGGCGCGTAGGGCGATTGCGTCCACTCCCAGACATCGCCGTAGAACTGGCGCAGCCCCGTGCCCTCGCCGGCCGGCAGAGGCCTCAGGTGCCCGCTGCCGAGCGTGTTGCCGGCGACCGGCAGCTCGGCCGCCGCAGCCTCCCACTCCTGCTCGCTCGGCAGGCGCTTGCCGGCCCAGCGGGCGAAGGCATCGGCCTCGTAGTAGGAGACGTGGCAGACCGGGGCCGCCGGGTCGAGCGATTGCAGGCCGTGGAGCGACATAGCCCACCAGGCATCGTCGCGCTGCTGCCAGTAGAGCGGCGCCTCCCAGCCCTCCTGCTGGACCCGGGCCCAACCATCCGACAGCCAAAGCGTCGGCTCGCGATAGCCGCCGTCGGCCATGAAGGCCATCCACTCGCCGTTAGTGACCAGCCGGGCGGACAGACGATAGGGCCGCAGAAGGACGGCATGGCGCGGGCCTTCATGGTCGAAGGCAAAACCGCCTCCGCCGTGACCGATCTCGGCCTTGCCGCCGGCAAACGAGACCCAGTCCGCCGGAGTCGCCGCCGCAGGCGCCCCTTGCGGCGGCGCGGTGCGGTAGGCCGGTCGCAGGGGATTGCACGAGAGCGCATGGAGCAGATCAGTCATCATCAGCTCCTGGTGCTGCTGCTCATGGTTGAGGCCGAGCTCGATCAGCGGCGCGATCGAGCGCCAAGTCGTGCTGTCAGCCTTTGTCATGAGGCCGTCCATCGCGGCGTCGACGTGGCGGCGATAGGCCCGGACCTCCTCCAGCGTCGGCCGGGTCAGAAGGCCACGCCGTGGCCGCGCGTGACGGGCGCCGACCGCTTCGTAGTAGGAGTTGAAGAGAAACGCGAAACGGGGGTGGAAGACGTCGTAGCCCCCGAGGTTCGGGCCGAGCAGAAACTGCTCGAAGAACCAGGTCGTGTGCGCCAGATGCCACTTGGTCGGGCTGGCATCCTCCATGGACTGCACGACCTGATCCTCGGCGCTCAGACCGTCGGTGAGGCGCAACGTCACGGCGCGCACCGACCGGTAGGTCTCGATCAGGGCGGTGCGATCGTCATCGTCCGCGTCGGAGATGGGGGCGAAGCGTTCGGCGGCGGCAGCCATGGACATCGATATCGGACCTCGAGGCTCTGTGGAAGCGCGGTCTCTTGCGGCGCCGTCCCCTGGGATCGGCGTCGTAACCTCCAGAAGCTAGGGTTCGATTCGATGATGCGCAATGTCACGATTGCTGCACATGGTGAGCAATTCGTGAAATTATGGTGACAAAAAACAGCAATCTGCTTATTAAAGTCTGCGAATCCAGGCGATCATCCGCGCATCTGCCCGGGTCGCCCCGCGCCATCGCCGCGAAAAAGGCCGGATCCCCTGAGGATCCGGCCTTCGCTGATCGGCGCGATGGACTTGCGCTAGTTCGCCGTGACCTCCCTGAGGTAGGCGATCACGTCGTTGAGCTGATCTTCTTTCTTCAGCCCGGCAAAGGCCATCTTGTTCTTCGGAATGTACGTTTTCGGCGCGGCCAGGTAGTCGCGCATCGTTTGATCATCCCAGACGATGGCGGCGTCGATCATCGCCTTGGAGTA
>JAKSDN010001423.1 GCA_022360075.1 Kiloniellales bacterium
GCCTCGCGGTGCAGGAGCTTGCTGTAGGGCAGGCGATAGGCGCGCGGCGTGGTGAGGCCGAGACCCTGGTCGAGATCGCGGGCCCAGAGATAGACGTAGTCGGGCTCGGCGATGTCGATCCCGATCAGGTAGAGCCGCTTGGGCGGGTCATAGGGCGTCGGCCAGCCCAGGAGCTGCGGAAAGGAGCTGTAGGTGACGAAGTAGAACCCGGCGAGGAGCAAGGTCGCCGCGCCCTTCACCCACCAGCTCCAGTTCGAATAGAGATGCAGGCTCAGCAGCAGCACGGCCAGCGCGACGTAGGCCGCGACCAGTCCGGGAACGCCGAGGTTCAGCATCGGCGACCTCTCTTATTTGCGGTCAAAACGGCACGATCCTTCTCTCGAGCTGGTTGACGTTCACGACCGAGCCGTCGCCTGCCAGGGTGAAGCGCACGGCCGTTCTCTCGGCGCCCTTCTCGGGCAGCGTGACCTTGCCGTAGTAGACGATCTCGTAGACCGGATTGACGCGGGCGACCCGCACCGTAGCCTCGACCGGCGCGTTCGTCTCAGTCTCGTAGTAGTGCAGATTGACGATGTACTCGCCGGCCACCAGGCCTCGGATGACCGCGACCTCCTGGTTGAGCGGGTTGGCCAGCGTGCGGCCGTCGATCTCGAGGGTGTCGTTCAGCATGCCGCGGTCGTCGCGGTCCAGGTGAACGAGCCCGGCGCTCTTGTGGCGGAACCAGGCGACGTTGCCCTCCGGGTCCTGGACCCAGGTGTCGATGTCGTCGGGATTGTTGTCGGCCCAGGTCACGGTGATGACGTATTGGGCGTCGAGGTCGATCTTGGCGCTATCCTCATCCGGGTTCAGGAACACGATGGCGAGGAAGAACAGCAGGACGAAACCGAGCAGGGAGTTGAACAGCAGATCGACGAAGGGATCGGCCGGTGCCCGCCGCGATCCTCCGAGCCTTGTGCCGAGCCTGATCGCCATGCTGCCCCGCCGGTGCCCGCGCTCAGGCCCGGCGCGCGGCCATGCGCCGCTCGATGCGGATCAGGGCGCCGATCAGATGCTCCACGCCGCGGCTGAGGATCATGTACTGGATGCCGAGCAGCGTGGCGCCGACCAGCCCGGAGAGCGTGGTGTAGAGCGCGGTTCCCATGCCGCCGCTCATGGAGATGAGCAGCGTGCGGATGTCGTCCGGATCGGGCGTCGGCCCCTCGGCGAGGGAGCTGAGCATGAGGATGAAGCCGACGATGGTACCGACCAGGCCCAAGCGAATCAGAACGTCGACGATGAACCAGCCGATCTCGACCGGGCTCCTGAGCCGGTCGGCGTAGATTTCGATCACGCTGTCGTTGTCGCGGCCTGCGGCCGCCGCCTCGCCGTCGTGCAGATCCTTCAGAAAACCGCCGAGGAACGATGCACTCGCCTCGCCGCCGTTCGATGGCTGCGCTTCTTGTCGGAGCATTGCCTCGGCGCCGCGCAGCCGATCGGAGACGGCGAAGATGTGCCAGGCCGCGTGGCAGCTCGCGCCGAGAAAGATGAGGCCGATCAGCAGGGAGAGATGGCTGCGGTCGGCGGCCAGCATCATCTGCAAATAGCTCTGCTCGACCGCGACGTAGGCCGCAAAGGCGACGACGGTGACCGTCAGCAGCCAGATCTGGGGGAAAAAATGCTCGTTGGACGGCTGGAGGCGGCGGGCAAACATGGGGGACAGTGCTATCTGGCCGACAATCGTAACTGTGCGATCGAATGCGCGGTAAGGCGTCTTGCCCGTCCTTGCTGCTGAAATTCACCCGAAATCCGGGCTCGTCGGGATGCCTCCGGCGATCATTGGGGGCGCAGGTCCTCGACGGTGACATAGATCGAATTGGCTTTCTGAATCTGGTTCGGCGTCATCGCCATGGAGCCGGCGATCAAGCGCATGAGGCCCTTGGCCTTCTCACTGCCGCTGCGCTCGGCGACCCGGTACCAGCCGAAGGCGCGCAGGGGATCGAGCGGCACGCCCAGGCCCTGGGCATAGAGATGGCCCATGTTCAACTGGGCCTCGATGTGGCCTTGCGACGCCGCCTCCCAGTACCATCCGAGCGCGCGCTGGTAATCGGTCTCGACCCCGAGGCCGACGTAGTAGAGGTTGCCGAGCCTATTCTGGGCGCCCGCTTCGCCCGCTTGCGCCGCCTCGAGCAAAGCGGCGTGGGCGCTGCGGTAGTCGCCCGAGCGCAGCGCCGACTGGGCGTCCGCGGCAGGCCGCAAGGCGGCGCCGGCCACCACGGCGATCGACAGCAAGCCGACCGCGAGCGCGGCGAGCACGAGTCGCTGCGGCCTGGAGCGGAGCTTCGTCAGAGGCGGTTTCATGGGCCTCCAATCCTTGTCCCGTCGAAGCCTGGCATCTGGGCCGGGCCAGGTCCAGGGTTCTGCACGCCGATCTAGTACCCACTATCACGAGAGGATGATACGTGTGATCGCTGGTCTTGGCTTTTGGGTAGGAGAGGACGCGCCGGCGGTGTTGACCACCGTCAAGCGTTCTCGACGCCCGCCAAAAGCCAAGAGCAGCGACCGTCAGGCGC
>JAKSDN010000774.1 GCA_022360075.1 Kiloniellales bacterium
CACGATCTCGGCGATGAAGGCCGCGATGTAGAGCGAGAGGCCGAGCAGCAGCGCCAGGAATTCAGGCGATAGGGCGACGCCGCCGACGAAGTTGAAGCCCTTGAGCGCCGGCACGCTGGTCTCGGTCGGCGCGCCGGCCAGTCCCCAGGCCAGTAGCGGCAGGCCCAGAACCAGCAGCAGGTTCCACCACAGCACCTTGGTCGGCTGGCCGCTGCGCCGCCGTCGCTGTTCCGCCCAGCGGGTGAGCGCGATGGCCGCGAGGCCGCCGACGATCAGGGCGAGGGCCATCCAGGCATGGGCCGCGTGGGCTGTCGGCCAGGCTAGCACCAGACCGCGGTTGCTGACGAAGCCGAGATCGAACAGGCTCCAAGCCTCGCGCGGGTGCGGCAGGCGGGTGATCAGGGTGTACCAAAAGACGATCTGCAGCAGTTGCGGCGTGTTGCGGAACAGCTCGACGTAGAGCGAGGCGAGCTTGGCGATAGCCCAGTTGGAGGAGAGGCGGGCGATGCCGAGCAGGATGCCGAGCGCCGTGGCCCCGACGATGCTCAGCGCCGAGACTTTGAGCGTATTGAGGATGGCGACGCCATAGGCGCGCAGATAGCTGTCGGCGGGATCGAAGGCGATGACGCCCTCGCCGATGGCGAAGCCCGCTTCCTCGAACAGGAAGCCGAAGCCGGTGGCGATGCCGCGCTTTTCCATCGCGCTCTGGGCATTGCCGAACATGTAGGCCGCGGCGGCGACCACGAAGCCGATCACCAGGACCTGGTAGAGCAGGTTGCGGAACGCGATGCTGTGCCACAGGCCAAGGATCGAGAGACCCCGCAATCCGGAGAGGGCCGACTTGCCCGGCGCCCTTGCACCCGAGCCCAGCGCGTCGCTTCTGCGCGGCTGTTCGTGGCTGTAGCTGGCCATGTCGACGTCGATCCGGACGCGGCGGGAGAAGGCACGCGCCTCAAACGCGCACCCTCTCCCGGCCCGATCGTGTTTACTTGAAGGGCGGGGCGTAGAGCAGGCCGCCGCGGGTCCAGAGGTCGTTGATCCCGCGCTCGAGTTTCAAAGCTGAGGCCTGGCCGACGTTGCGGTCGAAGACCTCGCCGTAGTTGCCGACCTGCTTGACAATGCGATAGGCCCATTCCGGGTCGAGCCCCAGGGCCTCGCCGAGTTTGTCCTTGGCGCCGAGCAAGCGCGCGATGTTGGCGTCCTTGCTGCCGCGCATCTCCTCGACGTTGGCCGAGGTGACGCCGGACTCCTCCGCCTCGATCATGGCGTAGACGCTCCAGGCGACGATGTCGCGCCACTGGGCGTCGCCCTGGCGCACCACCGGGCCCATCGGGTCCTTGCCGTAGACGCCGGGCAGGATGACGAAGTCCTCCGGGTTCGGCGCCGAGCTCGCGCGCGCCGCGCTGAGGCCGGAGGTCGACTGCACGTGGACGTCGCAGCGCCCACCGAAAAAGGCCGTGTTCAGCTCCTTCTTGTTCTCGATCACGACCGGCGTGAAGCCGATCCCGTTGGCCCGGAACACGTCGGCCGCGACCTTCTCGGAGGTCGAGCCCGGCAGCACGCAGACCGACGCGCCGTCGAGCTGCTCGACGCCGGTGACGCCGAGCTGCTTGCTCACCATGAAGCCCTGGCCGTCGTAAAAGGTCGGCGCGACGAAATCGAGGCCGAGCTTGGTGTCGCGGCCCAGCGTCCAGGTGACGTTGCGGGTCAGCACGTCGACTTCGCCGGTCTGCAAAGCGGTGAAGCGGGTCTGGGTGGTCGTCTTGACGAGCTGCACCTTGTTCTTGTCGCCCAGCACCGCGGCGGCGATGGCCTTGCAGGTGTCAACGTCCATCCCGACCCACTCGCCCTTGCTGTCGAGCGCGGAGAAGCCGGCGCGGTTGCCGTTGACGCCGCAGATCACGGCGTCGCGCGCTTTGATAGCTTCCACCGTGCCGGCGGCTTGAGCCGCCGGCGCGGCGAGCGAAAGCGCCAGGCTGGCGAGGGCCGTTGCCCCAAGGATCTTTTTCATGACGATTGCTCCCTGCTGCTGTTGTCTTGATTCGAGTTTCGGGCGGCTAGGCCCGATTGCGGCCGCGCGCTGGCGGGCGGTAATCGCGAAGGCTGTCGAAGATGCGCGTGCGCGCCTCGAGCCCCTTGTCGAGGTGGTCGCAGATCCGCTGCTGGGCGGCCTGGCCGTCGCCGGCCTCGATGGCCTCGAAGATCGCCAGATGCTCGACGACCGAGACCTGCACCCGCTCTGGGTCGTAGAAGCGCGGCAGGCCGAGGGCGACGCGGAAGCGCAGGCGGATCGGCTCGTAGATCTGCAAGAGGTTGCCGTTGCGCGCGGCCTTGAAGACCTCGAGGTGAAAGGCCGCGCCGTAGTCGTAGACCTCGGCGAGCTCGAAGGCATCGGGACGGTCACGCATCTCGCGCAGACGCGGCCCGAAGGCCGCGAGCGCCGGTGTCATGCCGCGTTCGGCGGCGAGGTAGGCGGCCATACCCTCGAGGGCCTGGCGCACCTCGTAGATCTCCTGCACGTCCTCGAGCGAGAGCCGCCGCACGAAGGTGCCGCGCGCCGGCCTGACCTCGAGCACGCCGTCGCGCGCCAGATCCCGCAGCGCCTCGCGGATCGGCGTGCGTCCCATCTGCAGGCTGTCGGCGAGCTTGCGCTCGGACAAGGGCTCCTCGGAATCGATCTCGCCGCCGAGGATCAGATCGAGAAGGCGCAGGTAGGCGCGATCCCGTTCGAGCTGAAGTGCCACTGCCATACCGGTATACCAGTATACCGGTGAGCTATTGTCAAGGGCGGATTGGCTGGAACGTGGGCGCTGTCTTGAATTCTCATCGTGCGCCTGCGTGCGCGTCGGTTCGGAGCAGCGAGAACAACTGCACGACCACCGTGCGTCCTTCGAGACGCGCCCTAACGGGCGCTCGTCAGGATGAAGTAAATCTTTGGTGGCATTAAGAAATGTCCTCATCCTGAGGAGCCCGCCATGGCGGGCGTCTCGAAGGACGCACGGTGGTCGTGCAGTTGTTCTCGCTGCTCCGAACCGACGCGCACGCAGGCGCACGATGAGAATTCAAGACAGCGCCC
>JAKSDN010000672.1 GCA_022360075.1 Kiloniellales bacterium
ACGACAAACGAATCACGACGGCCCGGCTGCCCGTTGGGCGCCGGGTCGCTAATTCGAATGACGAGACCGCTCGAGTGCCGCGTGTCCATGGCCCGGACGATAGCCGTTGGCGGGCCGGGCGGTCAAGCGGCGGCCCGAACTTGCATCAGCCCTTCGGACGGGTCGCGGTGATGTCGATACGGATCACCACCTCGTCGGCGACCACCGAGGTGTCACGCCACTGACCCTGGCCGACCCCGTAGTCGAGGCGCATGACGCTGAGCTCGCCTTGTGCCCTCGCGCGCAAGAGCGCTGGATCGTCGGGGTCGTTCTCGACCTTGAGGTCGAAGGGCAGCACCACGTCCAAAGTGACGTCGCGCATGGTGAGGCTGCCGTGAGCCTCATAGACATCGCCGCCCGCATGCTCGAAACGCGCGGCCTCGAAACGCGCCTCCGGCCAGGTCTCGACGTCGAAGAGATCCTTCGAGCGGATCACCCCGTCGCGGTCGCTGCTCTCGCTGTTGACGCTGGCGACCTCGATCACGACCGCGACGCGGCTGGCCTCGAGATCCTCGGCATCGAAGCGGACCTCCGCGGCAAAGCGCTCGAAGCGGCCCTCGACCGGGGCGCCGGCCTGGCGCGCGACGAAGCCGACGCTGCTCTCCGGCTCCACGCTCCAGAGCGGCGCCTCGGCGGCTTGGGGCGCGCCCGCCGTGGTGAGTAAGGCGACGGCCGCGAACGAGGCGATCAGACGATTCAAGAGGAGCCTCCCTGGCGACCCGGCAACATGCGCCGCAGCACGTCGTCCTTGACGAAGAAATGGTGGCGCAAGGCGGCAGCCACGTGAAGGAGCACCAAAGCCAGAATCACCCGGCCGACCCAGTGATGGGCGCCTTCCAAGAGCTTCTTCAGGCCCTCGTCCGGCCCGACCAGGGCGGGCAGCGTGAGGCTGTCGAAGACCACGACCGGGAAATTGGCCGCCCCTGAATGGGCGATGCCGATCAGCGGCTGGGCGAAAAGGAGAAGGTAGAGCAGCCCGTGGCTCGCCCTTGCCGCCGCGCGCTCCCAGCCCGCCATGCCGGCCGGCAGTGGCGGCGCGGGCGTGTAAAGCCGCCATGCCAGGCGGATCGCGACGAGCGCCAGGATCAACACGCCGATCGACTTGTGCAGATTGTAGGTCTTGATCTTGTCCGGCCCGAGCGGCAGGTCGGTCATGGTCCAGCCGAGGCCGAACATCACGAAGATCAGAACCGCGATGATCCAGTGCAGGGACTGGGCCACCGCGCCGTAGCGCCGCTCGTCGTTCTTGAGCTGCATGATGGAGCCGTTCCTCTTGCCGCCTCTATGGGCGGACCCGCCGCTTGAAATGCTCAAGAGGATATGGGCCCAGGGCCGGGAGTCTCAATCACATTCCAGACAGGGCCATCGTGCCCGCCGCGCCCTTGAGCGCGCGCGTCCTATGGGAATAGCGCGCATTTGCCACGTCAGCGAAACGCTATGTTGCCGTTGAGCCTCGACCCTATACTCGACCCGGGGCGCATTTCAGGCCCCGGATTCGCCCCCGCCGCGATCGAGGTCCCATGAGTCAGCGCGTCGCCCTTACCCACCGCAGCAGCTATCACTACGACCGCAAGGTGCAGCTCGGGCCCCAGGTGATCCGCCTGCGCCCGGCGCCGCACTGCCGGACCAAGATCGAGTCCTATTCCCTGCGCGTCACCCCCGACGACGCGCTTGTCCACGAGCATCAGGACCCGCACGGCAACTTTCTGGCCCGCGCCGTCTTCCCGAGCGGGACGCGGCGCTTCACCGTCGAGGTCGATCTGCTCGCCGAGCTGAGCCCGATCAATCCCTTCGACTTCTTCCTCGAGCCCGGCGCCGACACGGCGCCCTTCGCCTACGACCCGCTGATCGCAGAAGAGATCGCGCCCTTTCGCAAGACCGCCAAGCCGGGACCGCGCCTGCGGCGGTGGCTCGCCGGCGTGAACGCCGCGCCGCGGCCCACGGTCGATCTGCTGGTCGCGCTGAACCAGCGCCTGCAAGCGAAGATCGCCTACACCACGCGCCTGGAAGCCGGCGTGCGCGGTCCCGAGGAAACCTTGGCGCTGGCCGAGGGCTCCTGCCGCGACACGGCCTGGCTGTTCGTGCAGATCCTGCGCCATCTGGGCTTCGCGGCGCGCTTCACCTCGGGCTATCTGATCCAGCTCGCGCCCGACCAGCGGCCGCTCGACGGCCCGCCGGGCCCCGAGCGCGACGGTGCCGAGTTGCATGCCTGGGCCGAGGTCTATCTGCCCGGCGCCGGCTGGGTCGGGCTCGACGCCACCTCCGGCCTGTTCGCCGCCGAAGGCCACATCCCGCTCGCCGCGACGCCCGAGCCAGCCAGCGCGGCGCCGATCACCGGCACGGTCTCCGAGAGCCGTGCGACCTTCAAGTCCGCGATGACGGTCGCGCGCATCGCCGGCGAGCCGCGCGTCGGCAAGCCCTACGACGCGGCGTCCTGGCGGCGCATCGACAAGCTCGGCCAGGCGGTCGACACGGCGTTGGAGGAAGGCGACGTGCGCCTGACCATGGGCGGCGAGCCGACCTTCGTCTCCGACGAGGACCGCGAGAGCAGCGAATGGCACGTCGCCGCCTTGAGCCCGAAGAAAAAGGAACTGGCTTGGTCGCTGCTCGCGCGGCTGTCGCGGCATTTCGCCAAGAGCCCGCTGCTGCACGACGGCCAGGGCAAGTGGTATCCGGGCGAGCCGCTGCCGCGCTGGGCGCTGACCTGCCTGTGGCGCCGCGACGGCCGGCCGGTCTGGCGCGACCCGGCGCTGCTGCGCCGCGACCGCGCGGACGACGCCGATCTGACCGCCGCCGCGGCCTTCGCCGGCGCCTTGGCGGCGCGGCTGAAGCTCAAGCCGGAGGCGGTGATCGCGGCCTACGAGGATCCCTGGCCCAAGCTCCACCGCTCGCTGCAGCGACCGCCGAAGAGCGAAGCGGAAGAAGGCACGGACGACACCTTTGATCCCGATCGCCTGACTCAGGCGGACGCCCCGCCGGTCGGCTACCTGCTGCCGCTGGTGGCCAAGAAAGCCGGCTCTGGCAAGAGCGCGACCCGATGGCGCAGTGGACGCTGGCCGTTGCGCCGTTCTGCCCTGTTCCTGACCCCTGGCGACTCGCCCTTGGGCTTTCGGCTACCGCTCGCCTCGCTGCCGGACCGGCCGCGCCTGGTGCGCACCGCGCTCTGCCTGGAGCCACGCGACGGGCGGCTGCATGTCTTCATGCCGCCATTGGACGAGGCCAAGGCCTATCTCGATCTGCTGCGCGCCGTCGAGGCGACGGCGGCCAAGCTCGGCCGGCGCCTGGTGATCGAGGGCTATCTGCCGCCGGCCGATCCGGCGCTCAACCACTTCACGGTCACGCCCGATCCCGGCGTGATCGAGGTCAACATCCATCCGGCGGAAAGCTGGCCGGCGCTGGTCGAGCAGGCGACGACGATCTACGAGGCCGCGCGGCACTGCCGGCTGAGCGCCGAGAAGTTTCAGCACAACGGCCGGCCGCTCGGCACCGGCGGCGGCAGCCACATCGTGCTCGGCGGCGCGCGGCCCGCCGACTCGCCCTTTCTGCGCCGGCCCGATCTGCTGCGCTCGATGCTGGCCTTCTGGATCAACCATCCCTCGCTTTCCTATCTCTTCGCCGGCCTGTTCATCGGCCCGACCAGCCAGCATCCCCGGATCGACGAGGCGCGCGGCGATGCCCTGAACGAGCTGGAGGTCGCCTTCGACCAGATCGACGGCGAGAACGCGCCGGTCGACGCGATCCTGCGCCACATGCTGGTCGATCTGACCGGCAACACCCACCGCGCCGAGTTCTGCATCGACAAGCTTTACGCCGCGCAGCCGGGCGCCGAGCGTCCGGGCCTGCTCGAGCTGCGCGGCTTCGAGATGCAGCCGCATCCGCGCATGCAGCTCGTCCTGCAACTGCTGATCCGCGCCCTGGTCGCGGCTTTCTGGCGCCGGCCCTACGAACAGCCGCTGGTGCGCTGGGGCACGCGGCTGCACGATGCCTTCCTGCTGCCGCACTTCCTCTGGCAGGACTTCCTGGGCGTGCTCGCAGCGCTGGCCGAGGCCGGCTTCCGCTTCGAGGAGGCCTGGTTCGCGCCGCACCTCGCCTTCCGCTGCCCGCTGCTGGGCCGCCTGGCGCTCGACGGCGTCACGCTGGAGCTGCGCCAGGCCCTGGAGCCTTGGCCCGTGCTGGCCGAGCATAGCGTCACGGGGGGCACCGCGCGCATGGTCGATTCCTCGCTGGAGCGGGTCGAGCTCAAGGCCGTGGGCCTGACCGCCGAGCGCCATCTCATCGCCTGCAACGGCCGCGCCCTGCCGCTGCGGGCCAGCGCCACGCCGGGCGAGTACGTCGCTGGGGTCAAGTTCCCGGCCTGGCAGATGCCCGACGGCCTGCACCCGACCGTGCGGCCCCAGGTGCCCCTGGTCTTCGAGCTCTACGACCGCTGGAGCGGCCGCGCCCTGGGCGGCTTCAGCTATCACGTCGCCCGGCCCGACGGCGCGCTCTACAACGGCTATCCGGTCAACGCCGGCGAGGCCGAAGCCCGCCTGCGCCCGCGCTTCCTGCCCGGCGGCCACCGGCCCGGCCCGATGCCCGAGCCCGCCCCCCTGCCGCAAGGCGATCTGCCGGTAACGCTCGATCTGAGACGAAAATAATC
>JAKSDN010001257.1 GCA_022360075.1 Kiloniellales bacterium
ACCAGGGCAAAGCGTTTGTCTGTCATCGGCCGCTCGGTTTCCTTTCACGCAGCGGTCCCACCCCTGCATCGAAGGAAAGCCTAGTCGCTGGCCCGGCGAACGCCTATACGGGCGAACCCCTATCGAGCTCGCTCAGAAGAGCCACCGAACCCATAGAGCATCACTTGAGATCGTTGCGTCCACATCAGAATTGAGTACTGAGCATTGGATCAAGGCCTTGCGTCCTTCGAGACGCCCGCTTCGCGGGCTCCTCAGGATGAGGACCATTCTTTGTGCCACAAAGACTCTTCCTCATCCTGAGGAGCATCCGACAGGATGCGTCTCGAAGGACGCACGGTAGTCTTGCAACGGTTCAGTGCCTCAAATCCGCCCGATACAGGCCGCGGTGCGCAGCAGGTCCGGCAGAGTCTCGGTGGCGAGCTTGTCCATCACGCGGCTGCGGTGGATCTCGACCGTGCGGTGGCTGATGCCGAGGCGCCGGCCGATCACCTTGTTCGAGAGGCCGTCGGCCATCAGCAGCATGATCTCGCGCTCGCGCCGGCTGAGGCGGCGCAGCCGCGCGGCGAGGGTCTCGCCGGTCTCGTCGCCGCCGTCATCGCCCAGGCGCTGGAGCAGCGTGCCGAGCGAGCCGGCGACAGCGCGCCGCGCCAGCACCACGGGCTTGCCGCTCGCCGCCATCACCAGGGCGCGGTCGGCCTCGCCGTAAGAGATCGAATGCAGGATGATGATGTCCTTGTCGTCGAGGGCCTCGACGGCCGCCAGCAGCGCCGCGCGGTCCCCCGGCAGGGCCACCGCGCCGGTCACCGCTCCAGGAACGCCTGTGTCCTTGGCCGTCTCGCGCACGACCTCCTCGATGTGCTCGGGCAACGGCACGACCATCCCGATCGACTGACCGGCCGAGATCAGGGCCTCGATCGTCCGATCGACCACGCGCTCGCTGCTGAGCGTCGCGCAGAGCGGCCGTACCGAGGCGATCAGGCCGGTGGAGAGCAGCACGACCAGATCGACCCGGTCGTCGAGCACCGTGCCGCAGACCTCGGCGATGCGCTCGCGGATCCAGGCTTTCGAGACGACCACGTCACTGCCGTCGCGCAGGCGCGTGATCAGGCTGTGGTCGCCCGGGCCGGGTGCCAGGGCGTGCATCTCGGCCGGCGTCACGCCGTCGAGCAGGCCGTATTCGACCGCCTCGATGTCGGCGTCGAGATGGTTCAGGATCTCCGGCAGCATGTCCGAGCGCGGCGTCTGGCCGAGAGTCAGGAAGGCGACCCTCTGCGCCGCTTCTCTCGCCGCCGGCTGGCATCCTGCTTCCATCGCCCTCGAGCGCCCTGTTCTCCCGCCGCTTCCGGCCAATACGTAGCCGACCTTATTTCGCGACCGAGAAGCTTACCATAGTGTCGGCGCCGGGATGAAGCGGCGGTGCGGGAGACCATGAGTCAACGACCATTTGAGGCCGACGAGATCGAACCGCTGGCGATCGGCGCCTGGATTCTCGGCACCGGCGGTGGCGGCAGCCCCTACTGCAGCTACCTGAACTTGAAGCGGCTTTACGAGCAGGACAGCCGGGTGACGCTGCTCGACCCCGACGCGCTGGACGACGACGATCTGGTCGCGGTGGTCTCGAACCAGGGCGCGCCGCTGGTCGGCCAAGAGCGGCTCTCGGACCCGGCCTTCGCGGCCAAGCCGGTGCGCATGATGGAGGACTACCTCGGCCGCAGGTTCCGCGCCGTCATGTCGGTCGAGATCGGCGGCGGCAACGCCTTCCAGCCCTTCCTGGTTGCCGCCATGACCGGGCTGCCCGTGGTCGATGCCGACGCCATGGGCCGGGCCTTCCCCGAGGCCCAGATGACCTCCTTCGCCATTCACGACCTACCGATGTTTCCGCTGACCCTGGCCGACATCCGCGACAACGAGGTGATCGTGGCACGCGCGGCGAGCTGGAAGTGGATGGAGCGGATCAGCCGCAAGGCCTGCACCGAGGTCGGCTCGATCGCCGCCACCTGCAAGGCGCCGCGCAGCGGCCGCGAGGTCAAGGACTGCGCGATCCTGCGCACGGTGACCAAGGCCGTCGCGATCGGCCGCGTCGTGCAAGAGGCGCGGCGGCGCCATGACGACCCGATCGACGCCGTCATCGAGGCCGAGGGCGGCAAGCTGATCTTCAAGGGCAAGGTCGGCGACATGAAGCGCCGCACCACCGGCGGCTTCCTGCGCGGCGAGGCCAAGCTCGAAGGCCTCGACGACTTTCGCGGCCACGGCCTCGATCTCCACTTCCAGAACGAGTTCGCGGTCGGCTGGCTGGACGGCGAAGCGCACGTCATGACCCCGGACCTGATCTGCGTGCTCGACAGCGTCAGCGGCGAGGCGATCGGCACGGAGACCCTGCGCTACGGCCAGAGGGTAACGGTGATCGCGCTGCCCGCCCCGCCAGTGCTGCTGACGCCCAAAGGCCTGGAGCACGTCGGGCCCGGCGCCTTCGGCTACGACCTGGAGTTCCGCTCGGTCTTCAACGGGGCCGCGTCATGAGGCGCATCGGCATCGACGTCGGCGGCACCAATACGGATGCCGTCCTGGTCACCGAGGCGGGCGTGCTCCAGGCGATCAAGACGCCGACGACCGAGGACGTCACGACCGGTGTCTTGGAAGCGCTGAAGCAGTTGATCGCCAAGTCGGGCAACGGTCTGGGCCGGGTCGACGCCGTGATGCTCGGCACGACGCACTTCACCAACGCCGTCGTGCAGCGGCGCGACCTGATCAAGACCGCGGCGGTGCGCATCGGCCT
>JAKSDN010001266.1 GCA_022360075.1 Kiloniellales bacterium
CAGATCGGCGCCCGCGCCGGGCAGGCCCTGGATCAGGGCTTCCGAGGTCGCGCGGTCCGGATCGCCGGCGGTCACGAAGGTCACAAAGCCGGCGCGGCCCTCGGCCTTGAGCGCCGCGAAGCGCGCCTGGATGCGCCCGGAATCCGGCGCCAGGTTGACCGCGTGTGCCGCCTCCGCGCTCACAGCTTCACCCCCAGGGCCTCGGCCACGGTGAACACGTCCTTGTCGCCGCGTCCGCAGAGGTTGAGCACCATCAGGTGATCCTTGGGCAGATCCGGCGCGATCTTCTGGACGTGCGCCAGGGCGTGGCTCGGCTCCAGCGCCGGGATGATGCCCTCCAGGCGCGAGCAGAGCTGGAACGCCTCCAGTGCCTCGGCGTCGGTCGCCGCCACGTACTCCGCGCGCCTGGTCTCGTGCAGCCAGGCGTGTTCCGGCCCGATGCCGGGGTAATCAAGGCCGGCGGAGATCGAGTGCGGCTCGATGATCTGGCCGTCGTCGTCCTGCAGCAAATAGGTCCGGTTGCCGTGCAGGACGCCGGCCCGGCCGCCGGTCAGCGAGGCCGCGTGTTCGCCGGTCTCGATGCCGTGCCCGGCCGCCTCGACGCCGATGATGCGCACGTCCTTGTCGTCCAGGAAGGGATAGAACAGGCCCATGGCGTTGGAGCCGCCGCCGATGCAGGCGACCAGGGAGTCGGGCAGGCGGCCCTCCTCCTCCATCATCTGCTCCTTGACCTCCTCGCCGATCACGGCCTGGAAGTCGCGCACGATCGCCGGATAGGGATGCGGGCCCGCGGCCGTGCCGATGATGTAGAAGGTGTCCTCGACATTGGCCACCCAGTCGCGCAGCGCGTCGTTGAGCGCATCCTTCAGCGTCTTCGAGCCGCTCGAGACCGGCCTCACCTCGGCGCCGAGCAGCTTCATGCGGAAGACGTTGGGCGCCTGTCGGGCGATGTCGACCTCGCCCATGTAGACCACGCAGGGCAGGTCGAAGAGCGCACAGGCCGTCGCCACGGCGACGCCGTGCTGGCCGGCGCCGGTCTCCGCGATGATCCGTTTCTTGCCCATGCGCCGGGCGAGGAGGATCTGGCCCATGCAGTTGTTGATCTTGTGGGCGCCGGTGTGGTTCAGCTCCTCGCGCTTGAAGTAGATCTTGGCGCCGCCAAGATGCTCGGTCAGGCGCGGCGCGAAGTAGAGCGGACTCGGCCGACCCACGTAATACTTGGCGTAGTGGTCGATCTCTTTCTGGAAGCCGGGGTCCTGCTTGGCCGCTTCGTAGGCCGCCTCCAGCTCGAGGATCAGCGGCATCAGGGTCTCGGCGACGTAGCGGCCGCCGAACATGCCGAAGTGGCCCTGCTCGTCCGGCCCGGCCTTATAGGTGTTGAGCGCTTCCATCTTCATGTCGGCTGCTTTCCCAGGATGACGGCGGAGATTGCCGGATTCCGGCCGGCCCCGCAATCCTCACCGGTCAAAGGGATTGAGCCGCCTCGAGGAAGTCTCTGATGCGCGCCGGGTCCTTCACGCCGGGCTCGGTCTCGACGCCGGAAGAGACGTCGACCGCCCGGGCGCCGGAGTGGCGCACGGCTTCGGCCAAGTTGCCGCCGTGCAGGCCGCCGGCCAGCATCCACGGTCTGTCCCAATGCCGGCCCGCCAGCAGGCCCCAATCGAAGGAGATCGCATTGCCGCCGGGTAGGGCGTTCGTCATCGACTTCGGCGGCTTGGCGTCGAACAGCAGCCGGTCGGCGACCGCCAGATAGTCATCGGCCACCGCCAAGTCTTCGGCCGTCGAGATCTTGATCGCTTTCATGACCGGCAGGCCGGTGCGCGCGCGGATCTCCGCCACCCGCTTCGGCGGCTCGTTGCCGTGAAGCTGCAGCAAGTCGAAGGCGACCATGTCGATCACCTGGGCCAGCATCTCGTTATCCGCATCGACGAAGAGGCCGACCGTCTTGATGCCGGGCGGCTTGCCGGCGGCCAGCGCCGCCGCCTGCTCCTTGCTCACCGCGCGCGGCGAGGGCGGATAGAAGTTGAGTCCGATGAAAGCCGCGCCGCCATCGGCGGCGGCGTCCACGGCCGCGCGCGTCTTCACACCACAGATTTTGCACTCGATGGTCATGGGTCTCAGAGGCCATGGAACCGAAGGACGGTCAAGATCAGATCGACCCGCGGAAGGGCAGGATCTCGCTGTTCGTCCGGCCGGCGCGCTTTTCGTCGGCTTTGGGGCGAACGCGCCAGCGCGCGTTGAGCCCTAGAAGACCTCGACGATCTGCGACGTGGGAGAGATCCAGCCGCTGCAGTTGCGGAAGGCCACCGAGATCATGGTCACGATCAGCGCGATCGCCACGAAGTAGAAGATCCACAGCAGGAAGCTGAAGGCGAGGAAGGAAGGGCCGATGTCGATCGGACTGGGAACCGTCGTCGCGTCGAACAGAGGCGCGAAATAGATCGACAGGTAGGCCGAAGAAAGGGCCAAGCTGGCGATGATGATCGGAACCGAGACCAGCACGCCGAGCGCGAAGAGCCTGAGACCCTGGCCGCGCGTCTGCCGCCAGGAATCGCCGAGGCCGTAGCGCTCGTCCAAGCAGACCGCCGCGAGCACGAAGCTCAGCCGCATGAAGAGGTAGGGCGTGACGAAGAACGCGATCAAGAACAAGGCCAAGCCGAGCAGCAAGGGCCAGACCGCCACCTCCGATGTTCCCCCGGCGCCCGTGGCGAATCCGATCGCGATGAAGGCAGGCAAAAGGATGGCGTAGCTGATGATCGTGATGAGGATGCCGTACCCGAGATAGCGCCAGTGCCGGCCGCCCCAAGCCGGCATCAAACTCGGCCTGGCGGCTACCGGTCCGAGCAGCACGAGGCGGTGCCAGGTGACCGAGAAGATGCAATAGGGCACGACACCGAGCAGGCTGACGACGAAGTTGACCACGACCGCGCGCGTGCTTTGACCCGCGAAGAGGTCGGCCGAGGCACCGGGGTCGGCCGTCATCGTCGGGAACGCCGAGACCCCGAAGGTGTGGTTGATCGCGAAGAGAACCAAGCCGATCAGGACCGGGCCGAAAAGCGCGCGCGGCATGTGTCGCAGATGCGTGCCGAGCACGGTGGCATAGGTCTCGGTGAAGGCGCGCCAGATGCGAAGCCTGTCGACGGCGTGACGGGGTGGTCCTTGGTCGGTCATTGCCTTGACTCCCGTTACGGGCTTCCTGCCGCGAACCGTCACGAGGTCGCTTCGTTCAGCCGGCGTGGGCCTGCGCGATCATACAGTCCTTCTTGTTAAGATTGTTCAGCAGGGAACCTGCCGCATCAAGGCTCACTCGTCCGGCACCCAGCCGCTGCAGGCCTGGAAGGCTTTGGAAAGGACGGTCACGCCGAGCGCCATGGAGATATAGCCGATTACGATCATGCCGACGGTCATGGCGAAGACGGTGACCGAGCCGAGCGTGACGGCCGCTGCGCCCGGCTCGCCCTGCGGCGGGGCCACGAGATAGACCGAGCCGCCGGAGACCATGATCAGCAGGAACGAGGCGGCGAGCGGCGGCAGGCTGACGAGGACGAAGGCAGCGAAGATGCGCAGTCCCTGGCCGCGGGTCTGCTGCCAGGCGTTCGTCAAGCCGTAGCGCTCGTCGACGGCCGCCGCCGGGAACACGAAGCTCAGGCGGGCGGCCAGCCATCCGACGACCAGGATGACGGCCGGTACGCCCAGGACCAAAAGCCACCAGGCGCCCGGCGCGATCGCCTCCGGCGTCGCGCCCTCCGCCTCGAGGCTCTGACCGATCCCGGTGACCAAGGCGATCGCCGCCCAGAACAAGACGACGAGCAGCGCGAGCGCCAAGGTGATCAGCAGAACGAAGCCATAGAAGCGCCAATGCCGCGCGCGCCATCCCGGCATCAGGCTCGGCGGCGCGGCGGCAGGCCCGAGCAGCACGAGCCTGTGCCAGGCCACGCCGAAGATGACATAGGGCACGAAGCCGAGCAGCGCGAAGGCGAGGCCCGCCAGTCCGGCCTGTGGCGGCGTGCCCGTCTGCGGGTCGGCGATCCCGGCAAGCGAGGTGTGCGCGATCTGCAAGGCCAAGGAAATGAGAAACGGCGCAAAGGCGGCCTTCGGCAAGAGCCGCAGGTGCTCGACGAGGACGCTACGGTATGTCGCGGCGACCGTCATCCAGATCGGCAACCGCCTGACGGCTGTGCTCGGTGGGGTCGTCTGGCTCATCTACCTCTCGCGGCAGGGGCGGGCCGGCATGGCCCGACCCCGTATGGGCCTAGGCGCCGTCGGCGAGCTCGGCGGCAATGCGTCGGGCCGCTTCGGCAGGATCCGGCGCCGCGGTGATCGGCCGGCCGATCACCAAGTAGTCGGCGCCGGCGGCGAGCGCCTCGGCTGGCGTCATGACCCGCTTCTGATCGCCGCGCTCGGCATAAGCGGGACGCACGCCGGGCACGACGAGGCGAAAGTCCGGGCCGCAATCGCGGCGCAGCACGGCGATCTCGCGCGGGCTGCAGACCACGCCGTCGAGGCCGCTTTCCTGGGTCAGGGCGGCGAGCCGGCGGACCTGGGCCTCCATCGGTCCGCCTTGGCCGACCGCCGCGAGATCGTCGTCGTCGAGGCTGGTCAGCACGGTCACGCCGATCACCAGAGGCGCAGGCGTATCCACCGTTGCGGCCGCGTCACGTGCGGCCTCCGCCGCCGCCGCCATCATGGCGCGACCGCCCGAGGCATGGACGTTGATGATGGCGGGTCGCAGGGCCGATGCGGCACGGATCGCGCCGGCCACGGTGTTGGGGATGTCGTGGAACTTCAGGTCGAGAAACAGCGGCAGGTCGCCGACCGCGCGGCGCACGCCTTCGGGCCCTTGGGCGGTGAAGAACTCCTTGCCCACCTTCATGCCGCCGACCAGGCCCGACAGGCTGCGGGCCAGAGCGACGGCCCTAGTCAGGTCGCTCGTATCGAGGGCCGCGAAGACTCGAGCCTTAGGCTCGACCGTCAGCGTCGGGTCATCGGCGGTTCGGGCTGCGGGCAGGGACGTGCTCGTCCTTTCGGCTGGAGATCTGCACCATTCTACACGCGTTCGACCGTGAGCTGCGCCGCGGCGAGGTCCTCCAGGGCCGTGCCGACCGATTTGAACAGCGTGATCTGCGTATAGAAGCGGCGGCCCGCGCGCTCGCCGCGGGCGAGATCGAAGAGATCGCCGGCAATGTCGGACGCGTCGATCAGGCCGCTCTCCAGCGGCTGCACGATGTCGCCGGCCTCC
>JAKSDN010001507.1 GCA_022360075.1 Kiloniellales bacterium
ATCACCGTCGCGCCCTCGCTCGCCATCTTCTGGACCGTCTCCTCGGTTTCGGCCTCGGCCTGGGTCCGCGCCCACTGGGTCGCCTCCTTGGCCGTCGTCGTCAGGATCTCCTGAAGCTCGGGCGACAGGCTCTGATAGGCCTGGTCGTTCATCGTGATGTGATGGGTCGAGACGAGATGGTCCGTGCGCATGATGTTGGGCGCCGCCTGATGGAACTTCTGTGCGTAAGCGGCGGAGACCGGGCCCTCGGCGGCGACGATCGTGCCGGTTTTCAGACCCAGGAAGACCTCGGCCCAGGCAACCCGGCTCGGCCGCGCGCCCAGGGTCTCCCAAAGCAGCAGATAGGTGCGGATCTCCGGAACGCGCATCTTGATGCCGGTCAGGTCGTCGGGCGAGTTGACCGGCTCCTTGGCGAACAGCACGCGCGGCTGGGTCGGCGCGGCGGCGAGGATGCGCAGGCCCTGCTCCTGGCGAAGCTGCTCGGCAAGCGCGGCGTAGACGTCGCTTTCCAGGAACTTCTGGACGTGGTCGTTGTCCTGGAAGGTGAAGCCCCAGTTGAGGATTGCGAAGTCCTGCACCCAGTTCGCGTACCAGCCCAGCACGTCGCCATAGAGATGGACCGAGCCCTGCATCATCTGCTCGATCACCTGGATGTCGTTGCCGAGCTGCTCGCCCTGAATGAAGTTGACCTTGAGCTTCCCGCCGGCCCGCTGGTTGACCAACTCGGCGAAGTGGGCATTGGCGCGGTCGAGCAGCGAGCCGACCGCGTCGGAACCGCCGAAAGTCAGTTCGGACTGGGCGTTGGCCGTGGTCCAGACTAGCCCGCTGACCAGGCCGGCCGCGAGCGTCGCCGTGAGGCGTCTAAGTGGTCTGCACATCCTGTCATTCCCTCCCGTGTTTTTTCCGCTCTTCGGATTAGGGACGGTCTTTTGGGGCCGTCCGATAGTGGCTCTGCCGGTACCGGCGGTTTCGACGAGGCCGGCAGTGGCGGTCAGGGCCGCAAGCTCTCTGCCTCCGCTGCCGGCGCGAAGTAGTGCTTTTGAGCGCCCTGGCGCTGAAGCTGGAAGATCGAGGGGAAGTCGGTCGCCGCGGGCAGAGGCAGGCGCACCGGCACGTCGGCGAGGCGCGGCCGGTCGCAAGGCTCGCCGGCGATCAGTTGTGCGTTAAAGCTCTCCCAGTCGCCGTAGCCCGAGAAGGGACCGGCGAGGGGCCAGGCGTCGGCCGCGGTCAGCTCGTAGAGCAGCAGGCGCCGGGACTGTCCCGAGCGGTTGACGTCCGAGCCGTGGATCAGGCGCGCGTGATGTAGGCTGACCGAGCCGGCCGGCGCCAGCAAAGGCACGGCCGCGGAGAAATCGATGCCGTCGCGATCCGGGTCTATGCCGCCGGTGAAGAAGCCGTCGTGATGATGGTCGTAGAGCGGCCCCTTGTGTGTGCCCGGCAGTACCATCAGCGGCCCGTTCTCCGCGGTCATGTCGTCGACCATGACGCCGACGGCGAGAACGTCGTCGTTGGTGTGCGGGTAGAAGGCCCAGTCCTGATGCCATTCCACCGCCGCGCCGCCGGAGGTCTTCATGTTGAGCTTGCTGCTGCGCAGGCGCACCGAGGGGCCGAGCAGGCTTGTGGCCGCCTCGACGATCTCGGGCGATCGGATCAGCTCCCAGAAGAAGGGGTCGAGCGTATGCGGCAGGCGCACGCGCTGGACTTTCGGCGCGTCGGTCCTGTGGCTCTCTTCGAGCTCGAAGACGTCGTTGCTCTCGGTCAGGCCGCGCGCTTGTTCGCTGATCGCGTCGATCTTGCGCCTCAGCGCCGCCAAGCGCTCGGCCGGCAAGAGCCGCTCCAGGACCAGGTATCCATCCTCTCGATAGCGCGCGACGGCTTCCGCGGAGATCACTGGCCATTGCCTCCCTTACTTGTTGTACGCTTTATGGAAGCGCTTCCATCAGCCGCAAATGATAGCGCTTCCATTTTCGCCGTCAAGCGGCGACCTTGAGGGTGGGACGGTCCAATGGGCAGTGCAAAGGGACTGTGGGCGTGGCGACTCCGCAGAAGAACGGTCGGGCAAGGATGGCCGATGTCGCACGCAAGGCCGGCGTCGCGCTGGTCACTGTATCGCGCGCCTTCAGCGACCCGGACAAGGTCTCGAGCGAAACGCGAGCGAGGATCGCGGCCGCCGCGGCCGAGCTCGGCTACGTGCCGAACCTGCTGGCCGGCAGCCTGGCCTCGAGCCGCAGCCGCATTATCGCCATGACC
>JAKSDN010000489.1 GCA_022360075.1 Kiloniellales bacterium
GAACAAAGTTAAGCAGCGGGATTTTCGCCGACCAGACATGCGATAGACGCATGGACTGTGAGGTTATCGAGGGACGGGATCCGCCGGCGCCGACTCAGTACAGGCGACCGCCGTTCGGCACGTCGCGCTCCGGCCGCACCATGACGACATCGCCTTCGCCATCGGGAAAGCCGAGCACCAGAACCTCCGACATGAACTTGCCGATCTGCTTGGGCGGAAAGTTGACGACGGCGGCGACCTGGCGGCCGACGAGCTCGTCGCGGGCATAGTGGCGGGTGACTTGGGCGGAGCTCTTCTTGACGCCGATCTCCTCGCCCAAGTCGATCCATAGCTTGAAGGCCGGGCGGCGGGCCTCGGGAAAGTCCTCTACCCGCGTGATGGTGCCGACCCGGATGTCGACCTTGAGGAAGTCTTCGAAGCTGATGGTTTTGCTCGGCCGTTCGTCAGCCATCTCTGCGTCCTTCGTCCCTGTTTCAGACGGACCACGGCGCGAAGGGAATCGCGCAAAGAACTCTCACCAGAACTGGGGTGTTCGTGTGTCGGTGGCAGCGCCGGCCGGCTCGGGTGGCCGACACAGGGAGCGGACGCTATCACTGCGCCGCAGGGGCGACAAGTCGGCCCGAAACGCAAAACGGGCCGCCTCTCCTGGCAGCCCGCCCAATCCCCGACCTCGGTCTTCGGGAACGATCGTTCCGTCGCGCGGCGCCCCCCGCACCCCGACCGGATAGGCCCCGCCCCCGTCTTCGGACTTACTTGCCCTTGCCGGAGGTCTCGATCGCCGACTTGAACTCGTCGAGGCTCTCGGTGAAGCGCTTGTTCAGCACGTCGGCGGCCTCGGCCTGCGACTTGGCGCCCATCTCGGCCAGCTCGCGCAAGTTGGCGAGCGCGGCCTCGTAGCTCTCCTTCATGAGCTCGGCCTGCTTCGCCAGCTTCAGCTCCGGGCTGCCGCCGTTCGCGAAGTGCTGGAAGGCCTTGCCCATCTCTTCGACGGCCTGGCGGGTGATCTCGGCCTGGCGCTGAGCCAAGGCCTGGGCGCCCTCGAAGGCGACCTTGTTGGCCGTGGTCAGGGCCTCGATGTTCTTGCGCTGGGCTTCGAACAGCGCGCCGTTGCCGACTCCCGGCATGACGAAGTTCTTCATGACCTTCTCGAAATCCGCGAACTCCGAGAGGTTCATCTCGAAGGGATTGTACCCCGTGGTGCTAGCCATTTTTGATGCTCCGACGCATGAGTGGAAATTGTTGCACCGCAACATTCGGCTATATGCGCCGGCTTCCAGTCAGGGTCAAGGGCTTTTTGCGCCGCAGCAGAATTGACGTAGCGCGTCTCAGCCGGAGGCGCCCTCGGGGCTCTCCGCGCCGTCCGCTCCGGTTGCCGAGCCGCGACGTCGGAAGGGCCGCAGCTCGGCGAAGCCCTCCACGCGGCGCAGGTAGCCATCGAGGGCCGCCATTGTCTTGGCCATGTCCGCGCTCTCGTCTCGCAGCCACACCCTGAGGGTGGCCAGGTAGATCGCCATCAGGCCCTTGACCCGAAGCAAGCCGCGCAGCCCGCCGGTCGACAGGCCAGCCGCCTCGAGCATCAGGGCCATCGAGCGGCGCAGCGTGCCGGCGGTCGCACAGGCCGAGAGTGGGTCGCGCGACTGATCGAGGGCGATGTTGCCGATCGCCTCCTTGTAAGGTTGGAGGTAATCGAAGCGCCGCATGAGCACGTCGAAGATCCGGTCCCGCGCATTGCCCTCCAGCTCTTCGAGTTCCTCGTCGGCGAGCACGGCGGCGTCGACCTGGCGGCTGAGGCCGCGCAGGATCGCCGCCTTCGAGGAGAACAGCGGATAGACCTTGGACAGCGGCAGCTCGGCGGCCTGGGCGATCTCGGCCAAGGAGAGATCGCGCCAGCCCTGCTCGGCCGCGAGCCGCATCGCGCTGTCGATGACGTGCTTGGGGATGTCGGCCTTCTTGACCATGGCACCTGAGCCATCACGGTGGAGGTCGCGCGAGCGCGGAGCGCCCCGGCTGGATCGTCCTCAGACTACACCGGGATCGGGCCGTCTGCCAGGCGCCGGCCCTCACGCCGCCTTCACGTCGGCGACTTGTCCGGCGGTCATCTGCGGGAGATCCGACGGCGCCAGCTTGAACACGGCATTGGGCGTGCCGGCCGCCGCCCAGATCTCGTCGAAGGCCAGGAGATCCTCGTCGATCAGCACGACCGGCGCCTCGCTGTGGCCGAGCGGCGGCACACCGCCGATCGCGAAGCCCGTCTTGGCCCGTACGAAGGCCGCATCTGCGCGGCCGATCTTCTCGCCGAGCAGCGCGGAGACCTTGGACTCGCTGACGCGGTTCGCGCCGCTGGCGACGATCAGGACCGAACGGTCGCTCTCGACCGCCCGGAAAACCAGAGACTTGGCGATCTGCGCGACATCGCAACCGATCGCCGCAGCGGCCTCCGCGGAAGTGCGGGTGCTCTCCGGGAACTCGCGGACCTCGAAGCCGAAGCCGAGGGCCGCCAAGGCCGACTCGACCCGGGCCGCGGCGCCCTTCAAGCCGCTCGGCGACTCAGGCATCGAGCTCACGGCTGCGCCGGGTGGCCTCGGCGATGGCGCGGGTCATCAGCGCCTGCAAGCCGTCCGGCGCCATCAGGACCTTCAGCGCCTCCAGGGTCGTGCCGCCGGGGCTCGTCACGTTCTCGCGCAGCCTCGCCGCCGGCTGATCGGAGAGCCGGGCCAGCTCGCCCGCGCCGGTCACCGTGACCCGCGAGAGCTGCATCGCGAGCTCGGCGGGCAAGCCAGCCTCCACCCCGGCCTGGGCCAGGGTCTCGATAAGCAGAAACACGTAGGCCGGGCCGCCGCCGGAGACCGCGGTGACGGGGTCCATCAGCGCCTCGTCCTCGATCCAGGCGACCTCGCCGACCGCCGACAGCAGGCGGCCGCTGGCCGCCCTCTGTGCCTCGTTGGCCCTGGCGTTGCCGACCAGCACGCTGATCCCGCGCCCGACCGCGGCCGGCGTGTTCGGCATGGCGCGGACGACCGCCGCGGCGCCGCCCAGCTTCGCCTCGAAGTAGCCGATGCTCTTGCCCGCGGCGATCGACAGGAAGACCGTCTCCGGTCCCATGAAGCGCGCGCAGGCCTCGATCACCGGGTCCATCTGCTGCGGCTTGACCGCCAGGACCACAACGGCGGGCGCGAAGGCGTCGGGCACGGCCTCGACGCTTTCCCGGACCTTCACGCCTTTGGCGGAGAGCGCCTGTGCCGCCGCCGCGAACGGCTCGACCACCTGGACGGCCTGCACATCGAGGCCACCATCGAGCCAGCCCGACAGCAGTGCGCCGCCCATCTTGCCGCAGCCGATCAGAAGCAGACTCTGCCCGCTGGCCAACATGGTGGGACCTCTACACTGGTTGGGTTCCGCGGGATTCTCGGCCGATCACGCCTCGCCCTGCGGCTCCAGGGCCACGCACTGCAGAGCATCGGCCACCGGCCGGCCGGCCCAGACCACGAGCTGCAGGGCCGGGTAGAAGCGCTCGCACTCGACCACGGCGGTATCGAGCAGATCCTCGAACTGCTCGACCGAGGCGCCGCGCAGGCCGCGCAGCGGCACCGTGTGCCGGAACAGAGGCACGCCCTCCTCGGCCGTCAGCTCGAAATGCCCGAGCCAGAGGGTCTCGTTGATTGCGGCGAGCAACTGGTTCACCTGGGGCCGCTTGGCCTGAGGCACCTTGTGCTCGAAGTGACAGGAAAACAGAACCGCCGCCACCTCGGCCTGCCAGAGGAAGCACATGGTGTAGTCGCACCACTGGCCCGCGACCTCGATCATCAGCTCGGTATCGGAGCAGCGCTCGAAGGGCCAGCCATTGGCCCCCACCATTTCTTCCAGCAGATCCAAGGGGTTCGATCTCGGCTCCTGCTCGAAGGCCAACATCTCCATACGTGACGTCTCCCTTCCCGAAGCCGCTACCGGGCCGCAAGACGCGTCAGCGGGCCCGATATATCGTCTGCGAGCCGATTCGACCCACGAGATCTAGCGTGCCAAATCTGATTCCGCGATGCAACCGGGGAATGGGCGGATCTGTGGGCAAAGCCATCCGCCGAGCCCGATGACATCGCACAGCCGCCGAACCGCGGCCGTTTCGACACGCCTTCGTCACGGTCCTGTCACAAGAGGTGGGGATCGGGCGGGCGCAGCGGCAAATCACCTCGTGGTGAGGCTCCGACCGCGCGAATCTCAGCCCGAATCCGTGCCGTCGGCCGTTGCGCTCGGCGCCTTGCTCGCCTTGGCGGCCTTGGCGCTCGGCTTCCGCTTGGCAAGCTGAGCCTCCAGCGCCGCCAGGCGCTCGGCGAGTTCTTCCTGCTCTTCGCGCGCTTTGACCGCCATCGCGCGGACCGCATCGAACTCCTCGCGGGTGACGAGGTCCATTCGGGCCAGCACCCGCTCGAACTGCTCCCTGAGCCGCGCCTCGATCTCGCCGCGCATGCCGCTCGCCACACCGAGCGCACCGCCTGCCACGCGCGCCAGATCGTCCAGCAACCGGTTTTGTGTCTGCATCCCGTCGATCCCGAGGCCGATCCCGTGAGTGCCGGCACCCGCTATAGCATGGCCGGGACGAGAAAGGAAAACACGGCAGCACAGCGAGCGGCATCAGCCGATGTCAGTGATTCGACACTGAGAGCACAGAGGAGGCACAGAGACCACAGAGCTAGCCCTCGCCCAGAACCGGCCGAATACGGACACCACTGCCCGTGCGGTCGGAAATTGAGAATCTCAGTGTTCTCTGTGTCGAACCCGAGTTCAGCCCAAGGACCCGACGACTACGAACGCACACGCCGGGCCGTCGGTGAGATCAGGAAGTGGGCGTGGGCGCGCGCGACCGGGCGGGCCGGGTCGTCCTGCCAGGCCTCGACGGTGACGTTGGCGACGCGGCGGCCGAGCCGGGTCACCTCCCCGGCCGCGAAGCTCTCGAGCGGCCCTGCCGAGCGCAGATAGTCGACGGTCAGCGACACGCTGCGCGGGATCGCCAGGCTCTCCATGCTCCACCAAAGCTGGAAGGTGGCGGCCAGGTCGAGAAAGGCCCCGACCACGCCGCCGTGCAAGGCCGGCAGCGCGGGATTGCCGAGGTGCGCGCGGCGATGCGGCAGACGGGTGACGACGCGGCCCTCCCGCAGATCCAGCGTGACGCCCAGATGCCGGGCAAAGGGAACGATCTCGGCCAAGCCGGCCGGATCGCCGACGCTGCGGACCGCCTCGACACGGTCCAGAAGATTCATGCCCCCGCCTCGGCATCGGTGAGCATGAAGGTTCCGGTGGCGAGGGCCACGGGGACCTCGGGATCGGCCTGGTAGACCTTGGCCCGGACGAAGACCACGTGACGCGTGCGCTGCAGGCAGCGGGCCTCGACGAAGAGGTCTTGGCCGGCCAGGGCCGGCCTGAGGAAATCCATCCGCAGGTCGAGGGTCGCCACCGTCCGCGGCGCCGGCCAGACGGTCATGGCGAGAAAACCGCAGGCCGTGTCGGCCAGGCTGGTCACGGCCCCGCTATGCAGCAGCTCGGCCTCGCTGTCGCCGATCAGGCAGGGCCGATAGGGCAGCCGCAGCGTCAGACGTTCGGGCGCCGTCTCGACGACGGCGACGCCCATCTCCTCGAGGTGCGGCACCGGTGCGCCGAAGACCTGGCGCGCGGTCGCCGTCAAAGCGTCTTCGTCCGTCTTTGCCGTCATCCCCATGCCCAGCGTCGGTGCGGCGCCGCCGCGACTGCGGCCCCTGGTTAGACGATCCCCGCTGTCGAGACAAACCCGCGGGCGGCGGGCCCCGGCACGCCTTGCCGCGGCCCGCGCCCGGCCACTATAAGGGGCCCATGATCCTGGTCACCGGCGGCGCCGGCTTCATCGGCTCCAACCTGGTCGCCGCTCTGACGGAGCGCGGCGAGCGCGTCGCCGTCTGCGACCGCCTCGGCCACGAGGACAAGTGGCGCAACCTCGGCAAGCATTCGCTCGAGGACCTGATCGCACCGGAAGATCTCTTCGCCTTTCTCGAGGATCGCCGGACCGAGGTCGAGGCCGTGCTGCACATGGGCGCGATCTCCGACACCACCGAGCGCGATGCCGATGCCCTGGCGGCCACCAACTTCCGCCTGCCGATCGCACTCTGGCGCTGGTGCGCGGCGCAGAAGGTGCCGCTGATCTATGCCTCCTCGGCCGCGACCTACGGCGGCGGCCAGGCCGGCTTCGAGGACGATCTGTCCCAGGCCTATCTCGCCCGTCTGCGCCCGCTGAACGGTTACGGCTGGAGCAAGCACCTCTTCGACCGTTGGGTCGCCCAACAGCTCAACGAGGGCGCGCCACGCCCGCCGTTTTGGGCCGGGCTGAAGTTCTTCAACGTCTACGGCCCGAACGAGTACCACAAGGGCGCCCAGGCGAGCGTCGCCTATCACCTCTTCGGTCAGCTCTCGCGGGGCGAGTCCGCGCGGCTGTTCCAGTCGCACAACCCGGACTATCCGGACGGCGGCCAGCTCCGCGACTTCATCTGGGTCGGCGACTGCGTCGACGTCATGCTCTGGCTGCTCGAGCGGCGCGAGGTGAGCGGCCTGTTCAATGTCGGCACCGGCGCCGCGCGTAGCTTCGCCGATCTCGCCCGCGCGCTCTTCGCCGCGCTCGACCAGCCCCATAACATCCAGTACGTGCCGACGCCCGAGGCGATCCGTGACAAGTACCAGTACTTCACCGAGGCCCGGATGGAGAGGCTGCGCGCGGCCGGCTACGAGGCCGCCTTCACCGCGCTGGAGGAGGGTGTCGGCCGCTACGTCCGAGACCACCTCGCCAGCGACGACCCTTATCGCTAGCAGCAGTCCATGACCTTCGTCATTCCCTTTCCCGCGATCGACCCGGTGCTGGTCGAGATCGGCCCCTTCGCGATCCGCTGGTATGCGCTCGCCTACATCGCCGGGCTGATCCTCGGCTGGCGCTACTGCCGCCGGCTCGCCGCCCGGCCGGGCTCGCAACTCGCGCCCGAGGCCTTCGACGATTTCCTGCTCTGGGCGACGCTCGGCGTCGTGCTTGGCGGCCGGCTCGGCTATGTCTTCTTCTACAAGCCCGGCCACTTCCTGATGAACCCGCAGGAGATCCTGCTGATCTGGCAGGGCGGGATGAGCTTTCACGGCGGGCTCATCGGCGTTCTGGTCACCATCGGCCTGTTCGCGCGCAAGCAGGGCGTCCACTACTTCACGCTCGCCGACATCGTGGCCTGCGCGACGCCGATCGGCCTGTTCTTCGGCCGCATCGCCAACTTCATCAACGGCGAGCTCTTCGGCCGGGCAAGCGACGTGCCCTGGGCGATGGTCTTCCCGCATGGCGGCCCCGCGCCGCGCCATCCGAGCCAGCTTTACGAGGCGGTGCTCGAGGGGCTGGTGCTCTTCCTCGTGCTCCTGGCCCTGAGCCGGCGCGGCTGGCTGGAGCGCCCGGGCGCGCTCTCCGGTGTTTTCCTGATCGGCTACGGCCTGGCCCGCATCCTGGTTGAGTTCTTCCGCGAGCCCGACGCCCACCTGGGCTTCCTCTTCGGTCCCGTCACCATGGGGCAGCTCCTGTCGCTGCCGTTGGCGGTCGTGGGCCTGCTCATCCTGCTCTGGGCGCGCGGCCTGCGCCGGCCGTGAGCGAGCCGCTCGACCGGCGCCTCGCCGCGCGGATCGCCCGGCACGGGCCGATGACCGTCGCCGAGTTCATGGGCCGGGTGCTGACCGACCCGCAGCAGGGCTACTACATGAGCGGCGATCCCTTCGGCGCGCGCGGCGACTTCGTGACCGCGCCGGAGATCAGCCAGATGTTCGGCGAGCTGCTCGGCCTCTGGTGCGCCGAGGCCTGGCTGCGCCTGGGCGCGCCCGATCCGGTCCTCCTGGTCGAGCTCGGCCCCGGCCGCGGCACGCTCATGGCCGACGCCCTGCGCGCGGCCGGCGCCCTGCCCGCCTTCCGCCAGGCGCTGCGGCTACATCTCGTCGAGATCAGCCCGGCGCTGCGCCGGCTTCAGGCCGAGACGCTCTCGGGACAGATCGAGCCGGCCAACACCGCTTGGCACGACAACCTGTTCGAGTTGCCGGAACAGCCGATGCTGCTGCTCGCCAACGAGTTCTTCGACGCCCTGCCGATACGCCAATTCGAGCGCGCGCCCGAAGGCTGGTGCGAGCGCCTAGTGGTCTGCGACGCGGAGGCTTCCAACCGCCTGGCCTTCGCGCTGTCCCCACCCTCGCCGCACTACGTCAACCTCCTGCCCGAGTCACTGCGCGGCCACCCGCCGGGCAGCGTCGCCGAGCTCTGCCCGGCGAGCCTGGCGATCGCCGAGGAGATCGGCCGGCGCCTTGCCGCCCACGGCGGCGCGGCCCTGATCATCGACTACGGTGCCGCCCGGCCGAGCGGACGGTCCACCCTGCAGGCCGTCAGACGGCACGCGCCGCAGAACGTCCTGGAGTCGCCCGGCACCGCCGACCTGACCGCCCACGTGGACTTCGGCGCCCTGGCGAGCGCCGCCGAGGCCGCCGGCGCTGCGACCCATGGTCCGCTCGCCCAGGGCGCATTCCTGCGCCAGCTCGGCATCGCCGAGCGGGCCGCGGCCCTGAGCCGGAACGCCAAAGCCGCCCAAGAGGCCGGGATTCAGGCCGCGCTCGCGCGCCTCACCGACCCGGCCGAGATGGGCGAGCATTTCCAGGTTCTCGCCGTCACCGCGGGGACAGCCGCGGTCCCCGCTGGGTTCGCCTGAGACGGCGGGCGCTTAACAAGGCCTTCCCGTCCCTTTAGAGTGGCGCGCCATGTTGACCATCGGACCGCTCAACGAACTGCCGGGCATTCGCCACGCCTTCTTCGGCCGCGACGGCGGCGTGAGCGCGGGGCTCTACAGCTCGCTCAACTGCGGCTACGGCTCCGGCGACGAGCGGGCCAGCGTGTCCGAGAACCGCGCCCGGGCCATGGCGCGGGTCGAGCTCGAGGCCGATCGGCTCGTGACGCTGTACCAGGTCCACTCGCCGGATGTCGTCGAGGTCGAGAGCCCTTGGACCGACGGCGAGACGCCGCGCGCGGACGCCATGGTCACGGCCCGCCCGGGCCTCGCGCTCGGCGTGCTCACCGCCGACTGCGCGCCGGTTCTGCTGGCCGACGCCAAGGCGGGCGTGGTCGGCGCCGCGCATGCCGGCTGGCGCGGCGCCCTGACCGGCGTGCTGGAGGCCACGATCGGCGCCATGGAGCAGCGCGGGGCCGAGCGCGGGCGCATGGTCGCCGGCATCGGCCCGGCCATCGGTCAGCGCTCCTACGAGGTCGGGCCGGAGTTTCCCGACCCCTTCCTCGAGCAGAGCGCCGACAACGACGACTTCTTCTGTCCCGCCAAGCGCGCCAGCCATTTCATGTTCGACCTCAAGGGCTACGTCGCGCGACGCCTGGCCCGCAGCGGCGTCGACCGGGTCATGTGCCTGCCGTGCGACACCTGCGCGGAGGAGGAACGCTTCTTCAGCTATCGGCGCGCCTGCCAGCGCGGCGAGAAGGACTACGGGCGCGGCTTGTCCGTCATCTTTCTGGAGCCATAAGGGTCTGTTTCGGGATGGCTCTGCATTTCGAGGCGAGCGAGCTGGCGGCGCGGCGGAAGCAGGCCTGCGCGGCCCTGGCGGCGCGCGGGCTCGACGGTCTGCTCGCGTTCCGGCAGGAGACGATGTTCTACCTGACCGGCTACGACACCTTCGGCTACGTCTTCTTCCAGTGCCTCTATCTGGGTGCGGACGGGCGCCTGATCCTGCTCACCCGGGCGCCGGACCTGCGCCAGGCCCAGGAGACCTCGGTGATCGAGGACATCCGGATCTGGGTCGACGCGCCCGACGCCGAGCCCGCCGTCGAGCTGCGCGAGATCCTGCGCGAGGCGGGCTGCGCCGGCCGCACGCTCGGGGTCGAGCTGGAGGCCTACGGATTGACCGCGCGCAACGGCAAGCGACTGGAGGCGGCGCTGGAGGGCTTCTGCCGCACCGAGGACGCCTCCGACCTGGTCAGCCGGCTGCGCGTGGTCAAGAGCGCGGCCGAGATCGCCTACGTGCGCGAGGCGGCGAGCCTGGCCGACCGCGCGTTGGACGAGGCCCGCTCGTCGGCCGCGCCCGGCGCCTGGGAGGGCGACATCCTGGCCGCCATGCAGGGCGCGGTCTTCAAGGGCGGCGGCGACTATCCCGGCAACGAGTTCATCATCGGCTCGGGCCCGGGGGCGCTCCTTTGCCGCTATTACACGGGCCGGCGCCACCTGGATCCCGAGGACCAGCTCACCCTGGAATGGGCCGGCAGCTATCGCCACTACCATGCCGCCATGATGCGCACCATCCGCGTGGGCCCGGTGCCGGCGCGCCAGCGCGAAATGCACGGTGTCGCCCGGGACGCATTGCTGGCCGTCGAAGCGGCGCTGCGGCCCGGGCGGCCGATCGGCGAGGCCTTCGACGCCCACGCGGCGACGCTCGATCGGGCCGGCTACCGCGCCCATCGGCTCAACGCCTGCGGCTACTCCCTCGGCACCACCTTCGCGCCCAATTGGATGGACTGGCCCATGCTCTATCGCGGCAACCCGGTCGAGGCCGTGCCGGGCATGGTGTTCTTCTGCCATATGATCATCTTCGACAGCGAGCGCGGCCTGGCGATGACGCTCGGGCGCACGAGCCTGATCACCGAGCAGGGCGCCGAGCCGCTCTCCAAGGCGCCGCTCGACCTGATCGCGGTTTAGACCCGGTATCCGACGGGCCCGCGACATGCCCCATTTGACGCTTCTTGTGATGTTCTTCCTTTTGACCCTCCTGGTGAGCTGCTTTCTTATCTGACGATGCCGCCACCGATTCTTCGTGCCTGGCTCTCGATCCTGTCGCTGGCGCTGGCGCTCGGCGCCTGCGGGCCGCTGCCCCGGCCCTTTCAGCCGGATCAGAAGCCTCTGCCGCCCGCGGCCGGCCCGGACGACCCGGCCCGGGTGCTCGTCCTCCCTCTGACCGGCGACGCCCCGGGACGGCCGACCCTGGCCGCTGCTGCCCTCGCCCAGGCTTTGCGCAATCAGGGCGTTTCCGCGACACTCGAGAACGGCGCCGCCGAACAAGTCCTTTCCGGGGAGTCGTCCGTGCTGCCGGCAGGTAATGGGGAAGAGACGATCCGCCTGACCTGGTGGCTGAGCGATCTGTCGGGCCGCATGCTCGACCGTCGTGACCAAGTCGCCAGCCTGCGTGGCGGGCTATGGGAGCGCGGCCAGTCCGACGCCGTGGCGGCTGTGATGACCGATGCGGCGAGGCGCCTGGCCCCCCTGCTGAAGGATCGGCCGGCCAACGCCTTGTCATTCCGTCGCGCCGCCTTTCCTCAGGCTTTCCAGCACGATCGGGCGAACGAAGTGCCGGCGGCGCCCGACACAGCCGAATCGCTGGCCGAGCCCAAGGCCGAAAAACAGGACCCGAACGATCGGCCAAGCCAAATGCCGGAGGCTTCGGAAGCGCAAGACCGCGAGCCGAGCGAGCCGGCTCCTCCCGCCCAGGCTTACCGGCCTTCGGGCAAAGCGGAGACCGCCCCAAACGAGGCGGCGAGCGTCGGACCGCGGCTGGTTCTCGTGCCCATGGAGGGCCTGCCCGGCGACGGCGCGCGCAGCCTGCCACGCGCCCTGGCCCGTGAGCTGGTGGCCGCCAAGGTCCCGATCGGCACCGCGCTCGAGGACGGCGACCTGCTGCTGCTGGGCGAGGTCGAGGTGGTGCCGGCGGAGCCCGGCTGGGAGCAGGTGACGATCTCGTGGTGGGTCGTCAATCCTAGCGATGGCAAGGACTTGGGCCAGATCGACCAGGCCAATCTGCTGCCTTCCGGCAGCCTCGACGGGCCCTGGGGCGGGCTGGCGCAGGGCATCGCCCAGGGCGCGGCCGACGGCATCGTGCGGCTGCTCAAGGAACATTCACGATCTTGACACAAGCCGGTCAAAAAGGCCCCTCAACGGCGTTTACATCCTCGGGAGCCGTTGATAAGTTCCGCGCCGTCCGCAGGCGGGGGCGCGGCACAAACTCTAGCCAAAAAGCTACGGACGCCCGGTTGCCCAGGCAGGGATCGTTGGCATGAAGATCATGACCGGCAATAGCAATCGGCCGCTTGCCGAAGCTATTTCGGCCTACTTGAACCTGCCCTTGACCAAGGCCAGCGTTCGGCGCTTCTCCGATATGGAGGTCTTCGTCGAAATCCAGGAGAACGTCCGCGGTGAGGACGTCTTCTTCATCCAGTCGACATCCTATCCGGCGAACGACAACCTAATGGAGCTGCTGGTCGCCCTGGACGCTCTCAAGCGGGGCTCGGCGCGGCGGATCACGGCGGTGGTCCCCTACTACGGCTATGCTCGCCAGGACCGCAAGTCGGGCCCGCGCACGCCGATCTCGGCCAAGCTGGTGGCCAATGTCATCACCTCGGCCGGCGCCGACCGGGTGCTGACCCTGGACCTGCACGCGGGCCAGATTCAGGGCTTCTTCGACATTCCGACCGACAACCTCTTCGCCGCGCCGGTCTTTACCAAGGACATCGTCGACCATTTCAACGGCGACGACCTGACCATCGTCTCGCCCGACGTCGGCGGGGTGATCCGGGCCCGGGCGATCGCCAAGCGCCTTGACGCCGACCTCGCGATCATCGATAAGCGCCGCGAGCGCGCCGGGGTGTCGGAAGTGATGAACATCATCGGCGATGTCTCGGAGCGGCGCTGCGTTCTGGTCGACGATATCGTCGATTCGGCCGGAACCCTGTGCAACGCCGCGGAGGCCCTGATGCAAGCCGGCGCCAAGTCGGTCCACGCCTACGTCACCCACGGGGTGCTCTCGGGCGGGGCCGTGGCGCGGGTCAGCGCCTCGCCGCTGCAGGAGCTGGTGATGACCGACTCGATCCAAGCGACCGAGGCGGTTCGCGTGTCGCAGAACATGCGCCAGATCACCATCGCCCCGCTGCTCGGCGAGGCCATGGCTCGGATCAGCGACGAGCGCTCGGTCTCGAGCCTGTTCAACTAGCCGCGGCATGCGGCGCCGGCCGGCGGCACCCCTGGAGGCCGCGACCGGAGAGGAGAGAGGCGGGCTGCGGCCCGCCGCAAGCATTCGAGGAGTATCAGCATGGCAGATGTTCACAGTCTTGCCGCGGAGCTGAAGGAGCGGGCCGGAAAGGGGGCCGCCCGCGCCGTTCGCCGCGGAGGCCGGGTGCCGGCCGTCATCTATGGCGCCAAGAAGGACCCGGTAATGATTTCGCTGGACCCGCGCGACGTCAGCCGCGAGGTCAACAGCGGCGGCTTCTTCGCCACCCTGTTCGATATCCAGGTCGGCAAGAGCAAGGAGCGGGTCCTGCCCCGCGACCTGCAGCTCCATCCGGTCACCGACCAGCCGCTGCATATCGACTTCCTGCGCGTGAGCGCCGCGACCGAGGTCACGGTCGAGGTGCCCTGCGTCTTCATCAACGAGGAGGAGTCGCCCGGCCTCAAGCGTGGCGGCGTGCTCAACGTGGTGCGCTACGAGGTCGAGGTGGTCTGCCGGGCCGACGCGATCCCGCAGCAGATCGAGATCGACCTGACCGGCCTCGAGATCGGCGACGGCGTGCACATCAGCAACGTCAATCTGCCTGACGGCGTCAGCCCGTCGATCACCGACCGCGACTTCACCATCGCCACGGTGGCGGCGCCGACCGTGGTGCAGGAGGAAGAGGCCGAGGGCGAGGAAGGCGAAGCGGTCGAGGGCGAAGTGCCCGCGGCCGAGGGCGAGGAGCCGGCCGAGCCGGCCGCCGAGGAGTCCGGCGGCGAAGGCTGATCCGGCCGCGGCCCGCCGGCCGCTTCACACCTGGACGCAGTCATGCTGTTGCTCGTCGGCCTGGGCAACCCTGGCCCCCAGTACGCGCTCAACCGGCACAACATCGGCTTCATGGCCCTGGAGACGATCGCCCGGCGCTACGGCTTCGGCCCCTGGCGCCGGCGCTTCCAGGGCCAGGTCGCCGAGGGCCGCCTGCCCGGCCAGAAGGTCCTGGCGCTCAAGCCCGAGACCTATATGAACGAGTCCGGCCGCGCGGTCGGCGAGGCGCTGCGCTTCTACAAGATCGAGCCCGAGCAGGTCATCGTCATCTACGACGAGATCGATCTGCGCCCCGGCAAGGTCCGGGTCAAGCAGGGCGGCGGCGCCGGCGGTCACAACGGCATCCGCAGCATCGACGCCCACATCGGCAAGGACTATTGGCGGGTCCGCCTCGGTGTCGGCCACCCCGGCGAGAAGGAGCGGGTCAAGGGCCACGTGCTGCGCGACTTCGCCAAGGCCGACGGCGAGTGGCTGGACAAACTGCTCGACGCCGTGGCCTCGGAGCTGCCCCTGCTGATCGAGGGTGACGACGGCGCCTTCATGTCGCGCGTCGCGCATCTGACCGCCCCGCCTAAGCCCAAGCCTGAGCCGAAACCGAAGCCCTCCGACGCCGGAACGGCGCCCGAACCGGCTGACGAGGAGCGCAATGGGTCTTAACTGCGGTATCGTCGGCCTGCCCAACGTCGGCAAGTCCACGCTCTTCAACGCCCTGACCGAGACCGCGGCGGCGGAGGCGGCGAACTACCCCTTCTGCACCATCGAGCCCAACGTCGGCCGCGTGCCGATCCCCGACCCGCGCCTGGACAAGATCGCCGCCATCGCCAAGTCGGCCAAGGTCACGCCCAACGTCCTGGAGTTCGTCGACATCGCGGGCCTGGTGCGCGGCGCCTCGAAGGGCGAGGGCCTGGGCAACCAGTTCCTCGCCAACATCCGCGAGGTCGATGCCATCGCCCAGGTGCTGCGCTGCTTCGAGGGCGAGGTGACCCACGTCGACGGCAGCGTCGATCCCGTGCGCGACGCCGAGACGGTCGAGACCGAGCTGATGCTGGCCGACTTGGAGTCGGCCGAGCGCCAGCGCGAGGCCGCGGTCAAGCGCGCACGTGGCAACGACAAGGAGGCCAAGCGCCGCCTCCAGGTTCTCGAGCCGGTGATCGCCGCGCTCGAGGCCGGCACGCCCGCCCGCAAGGTCGCGATCCCGGCCGACCTGGCGCCCGACTTCCGCCAGCTCCAGCTCCTGACCGCCAAGCCCATGCTCTACGTCGCCAACGTCGACGAGGCCGCCGCCGCCGACGGCAACGCCTATTCCGAGCAGGTCGCGGCCCGCGCCGAGGCCGAGGGCGCCGGCTTCGTCGTGGTCGCCGCCGCCATCGAGGCCGAGGTCGCCGCCCTGACCGATCCGGCGGAGAAGCGCGAATTCTTGGAGAGCCTGGGGCTGGAGGAGCCCGGCCTCGCCCGCGTCATCCGCGCCGGCTTCGCCCTGCTCGACCTCATCACCTTCTTCACCGCCGGCCCCAAGGAGGCCCGCGCCTGGACCGTCAAGCGCGGCAGCAAGGCACCGCAGGCCGCCGGCGCCATCCACACCGACTTCGAGCGCGGCTTCATCCGCGCCGAGACCATCGCCTACGACGACTACGTCGCCTGCAA
>JAKSDN010000644.1 GCA_022360075.1 Kiloniellales bacterium
CCAAGCGTGAAATCGCAAGAACCAACCGTGAATGAACAGGGAGTGGCAACGCCATGACGAAATCGACAGTGGCAAAGGGACAATTCGACCGGCGCGGTGTCCTCAAGGGCATGGGGGCTTTCACGGCGGGCCTGGCGGCCTCGCCCCTGTTCCTCTCGGTCAAGCCGGCGCGCGCCGACAGCTTCGAGGTCAACCTGCAGCTCGGCTGGCTGGCCAGCAACGGCATCACCGGCGAGATCTGCGCCGACGCCAAGGGCTTCTATGCAGACGGGGGCATCGAGCTGAAGGTGACTCCGGGCGGTCCCGGCGTCGACGGCGTCGCCTCGGTCGCCTCGAACGCCGCGCAGATGGGCCAGCTCTCCTCGAGCCCTTCGCTGATGCTGGCGCGCTCGGCCGGCATTCCGGTCAAGTGCATCGCCTGCGGCTACCAGAAGCACCCCTTCACCTACTTCTCGCTCGAAGACAACCCGATCCGCAGCCCGCAGGACATGATCGGCAAGACCATCGCCACGCAGCCGACCGCGCGCATCCTGCTGCGCGCCCTGCTGGCCCACAACAACATCGCCGAGGACCAGGTGACCGTCGTCAACATGGGCAGCGACATGAACCAGATCATGTCAGGGCAGGCTCAGGCCGTGACCGGCTGGCAGACCAACGTCAACGCGCTGTCGATCCTGGGCGACAAACGCGTCGACCTGATGCTCTGGGACACGGGCATCCAGCTCTACGCCAACGTCTACTACGTCACCGACGACATGCTGGCAGATCACAGCGACGTCCTCGCCCGCTACGTCAAGGCGACGGCCAAGGGCTGGGCCTATGCCCACGCCAACCGCGAGGAGGCGGCGAAGCTGCTGGTCGAGGCCTATCCGAACCTGGACCTGGCGAGCGAGCAGAAGGCGCTCGAGCTGGTGCTCGGCTTCTCCTTCGACGCCAAGACCAAGGCCGGCGGCTGGGGCGTCATGGAGCCGGCGAACTGGCAGAAGCAGATCGACAGCTACGCCAACCTCGATCAGTTCGAGGGCGACGTGCCGAAGGTCACCGACGTCATGACCATGGAGATCCTCGAGGCGACCGCGGCCGACCGGCCCAAGATCGGCTGACCGGCGAGGGACGCGCCATGGTCCTCGCCGAGGCCATCACGAGCGAGGCGATGCCCGAGGGGCTCGTCTCGCTCGAGCGGGTCTCGATCGTCTTCGAGACCGACGAGGGGCCCTTCACGGCGGTGCAGGACGTCTCGGTCGAGGTGCCGGCCGGTGGGTTTCTCACCATCCTCGGGCCCTCGGGCTGCGGCAAGTCGACGCTGTTGCGCGCGATCGCCGATCTGGTGCCGGTCGCCTCGGGCAATCTGAGCGTGTTCGGACGCACGGCGGCGGAAAGCCGCAAGGATCGCGAAATCGGTTTCGTGTTCCAGGACGCGACCCTGCTGCCTTGGCGCAACGTGATCGACAACGTGCGCCTGCCCTTCGAGGTCGGCGGCTTCGCCGGCGACGCCGACCACAGCGCCTCGCCGGAGGCGCTGATCGAGCTGGTCGGCCTTGGCGGGCGGGAGAAGGCCCTGCCGCATGAGCTCTCCGGCGGCATGCGCCAGCGTGTGGCCATCGCCCGGGCGCTGACCTGCCGGCCGCGCCTGCTGCTGATGGACGAGCCCTTCGGCGCGCTCGACGAGATCACCCGCGACAAGCTGAACGAGGAGCTGCTGCGCATCTGGGAGGAGACCGG
>JAKSDN010001181.1 GCA_022360075.1 Kiloniellales bacterium
GATCACGTCCTCGACGCTCTCCAGACCGATCGAGAGTCGCACGACGTCGGGCCCCGCGCCGGCGGCCTCACGCTGCTCTTCGCTGAGCTGGCGGTGCGTGGTCGAGGCCGGGTGCAGCACCAGGGAGCGGGTGTCGCCGATATTCGCCAGGTGGCTGAGCAGCTCGCAGCTCTGCACGACCTCGACGCCCGCTTCATAGCCGCCCCGGACCCCAAAAGTGAAAACCGAGCCGAACTTGCCGCCGAGGTACTTCTCGGCCAGCGCGCGATAGGGGCTGGAAGCGAGACCGGCATAGGAAACCCAGGCCACTTCCGGGTGCCGCTCGAGGAAATCCGCCACCTCGGCGGCGTTGTCGCAGTGCCGCTCCATGCGCAGCGACAGGGTCTCGGTGCCGAGCAAGGTGAGGAAGGCGTTCATCGGCGCCATCGTGGGCCCGAGATCGCGCAGGCCCACGGCGTGGGCCTGGTTGGTGAAGGCGAGATCGCCGAAAGTCTCGTAGAAGCTGATGCCGTGGTAGGCCGGCTCGGGCGCGGTCAGCCCGGCGAACTTGTCGTTCTGGCCCCAATCGAAGCGTCCGCTGTCGACCACGCAGCCGCCGACGCTCGTCCCGTTGCCGGAGAGGAACTTGGTGGTCGAGTGGATCACCAGATCGGCGCCCCATTCGATCGGCCGGCAGAGATAGGGCGTCGCCATGGTGTTGTCGACGATCAGGGGAATGCCAGCCTCGTGCGCGATCTCGGCAAGAGCCTCCAGATCGCTCACGACGCCGCCCGGGTTGGCCAGGCTTTCGACGAAGATCGCCTTGCACTCGGGCTCGATTGCCGCGCGCACGGCCGCCAAGTCGTCGACATCGACGAAGCGCGCCTGCCAGCCGAACTTCTTGAATGTCTTGCCGAACTGCGTGATCGAGCCGCCATAGAGCCGGTTCGAGGCGATAAAGGCGTCGCCCGGCTCCATGAAGGCGAAGAAGGTCAGGATCTGCGCGGCATGACCCGAGGCGCAGCAGGTGGCACCGCGCCCACCCTCCAGGCTGGCGATCCGCTCTTCCAGGGCCGAGACCGTCGGATTGGTCAGCCGCGAGTAAATGAAGCCGAAAGTCTGCAGGTTGAAGAGCGAGGCCGCATGGTCGACGTCGTGGAACACGTAGGAGGTGTTCTGGTAGATCGGCGTCTGGCGCGCGCCGGTGACGGGCTCCGGCTGCGTGCCGGCATGGATCATGCGGGTCTCGAAGCCGAAGGACTCTTTGGACTTCTCGCCCGACTCCGTGTCGCTCATGTCAACCAGACCCTGCGGCGCTTGCTCGAGATGATGCCGGAGTTGAAGCCGCCCCAGCTCAGCTCGCTGTTGAGGCGGCCGAACTCGATCTTCGGGCAGCGGTCCATGACGACCTCGAGCCCGGCGGCCTCGGCCCGGGCGGCGGCTTCGTCGTTGCGCACGCCGAGCTGCATCCAGAGCACTTCGATACCCTTATGTTGGGACTGCCCGATCGCTTCGTCGGTGATCGGGCCGGCCGCTTCCGAATTGCGAAAGATCTGCACCATGTCGATGCGGTGCGGCACGTCTGCCAGCGAAGCGTAGACCCTTTCGCCGAGGATTTCCTGGTCCGCCGCCCTCGGATTCACGGGAATGACCCGATAGCCCTTCTCCTGGAGGTACTTCATCGCGAAAAAGCTGGGCCGGTTCCAGGTCGGGCTGGCGCCGACCATGGCGATGGTCTTCACCCGGTTGAGGATGCGACGGATCGTCGCGTCGCTGTAGGTCAGAGCGCTCGACATGGCCGGGGCAATATAGGCCAGACGGGCAGGGAGAGCGAGACCGGCGAAGACGAGCGAAGGCGCCCTGTCATTCGCCCGTTCTCGTGGCGAGGCCGAACTTGTTTAGGATTCGTTCACCATATCGACGCAGAGTAGCGTTGTCGGCTTTGCGGTTTGCCAGTCCACGCAGGCACGAAAGCTGGTTCGACGGAGGCGGGGATCCTCGCAAGCCGTCACGCCAGGCGAGCGGCGGACAAATCCGTCGCCCGACTCGACGAAGATCTGAGACAGTTCCCGCCGGTCGGGACGAAGGGCGGACGCCGAGACTGATGGTCAACATTCAAAAGATCTGCCGCAGAGAGAACCACCGATTCAGCTACCCGGTGCTCGACGTGCGGTTGGACGGAGCCGCGGGCACTTCGAAGGATTGGTCGCTCGGTGGTATCGCGGTCCAGGTTCCCGAGCTGGATAATCTTGGTCTGGGGCCGGATCGGCTGGTGTCAGGCGATATCGCCGATGTCGACGGCCCCGAGCATCACGCCTTTTCCGGGCGCGTGGTCCGCCTGGAAGCCCACCGGAACCTCCTGGCAATCGAGTTCTCGGAGATCTCCGAAGGGGCGGTGATGATGTTCGTCCGCTCGTTCCGCCACATGGTCAAGGGCGCGGCTTGACCTCCGTGTCTTCCCAGAGCGCGTCGTAAGCGGCCAAAAGCTGCGGCGCCTCGAACTTCCAGTCCAGCGCCGTTTCGATCCGCTTCCGTCCGAATGCCCCCATGCGGGCGCGGCGATCGGGATCGTCGATCAAGGCGAGGATCTTCTCGGCCATGTCCTTGGGATCGTTGTGCTCGGCATAGAGCGAGGCCTCCTGGGCCGAGTAGCGCCCCTCGGTCAGGTCGAACTGCACGATCGCCTTGCCGAGCGCCATGTACTCCATGACCTTGTTCATCGTCGATTTATCGTTCATCGCGTTCCACTCGTCCGGGCTGACGCAGACGTCGGTCGTCTTCAGGATGGCCAACATCTCGCGCTGTCCCAGATAGCCGGTGAAATGAACGTAATCTTGTAGCTCAAGTTTATTCACTAATTCTTTGATATCGGATAGAGAAGGGCCGTCGCCTATGAGCACGAACTGCACGTCTTCTCGGCCGTGGTCCCGAACGACGGCATGGGCCGCTTTGAGCAGGTAGTCGAGCCCATCCTGCGGCCCCATCACGCCCACGTAGCCGACAAGATAGCGCCGTCCGGCCCTGAGATCGGGGCTTTCGGGAAGGTCGCCCAGGTGGCTGAGCTTGGGCCCGGAGCGGACCACGAAGACCTTTTCCGGCGCCATCTTGCCGCGCGCGATCGCCACCTGGCGGAAGGAGTCGTTGGTGGCGATCGAGACATCCGCGGTCCTGAAGGTCCAGCGCTCCAAGGCGCAGAGAACCCGGTAGAAGCCGTCACGGCGGCCGAACTTGACCTCGTAGAGCTCCGGGTTGACGTCGTGGTGATCGAACAAGAAGCGCTTGCGGAACAAGAGCTTGAAGAAGCCGCCGACGAGAAAGATCAGGTCCGGCGGGTTGCAGGCGTGGATCACGTCGAAACCGCGTGTGACGAGAACCCGCCAGACGAGGACGAACTGCCAGAAAAGCGCGCAGCCGTACTCGAGCAGGTAGCCGGCCACGCCCTTGCCTTCGAAGGGCAGGGGATGGCGGTAGATCGCGATCCCGTCGATCGTCTCGCACGCCCGCTCGTGACCCCAGCCCTTGGGGCAGATCACGGAGACTTGATAGCCGCTCTGGGCCAGGGTGGTGGCCTCCTGCCAGACCCGGCGGTCGAAGGGCACCGGAAGGTTCTCGACGATGATCAGGACCCGGCGCTTGGGCGTGCGGCTCGAGGCGGTCATCGCGCCGATTTCCGTCTCCAACCGGTGCACGAGGTGGCACTTTCCAGCGCGTGACCCTCTATCGGCTGCCGCTTGGGTGTTACCTTCGGCATGACGGTCCGATCCTTCCCCCGAACGCCCGGGATAGGCCGGACGATGCAGATTGCGAAGGTATAGGCGCCACGCCCCGCAGGCGCCAGAGTTCGCGCGCTGAAACCGAACTGTGAGGCTAAGTGATTGAGATAGCGTAAAACAGGCGAGGAATGCCGATCCGCCCAGCCGGCTCGATCAGGCCTGTCGTGGGGCTGGCGCTTTTGGCTTAACCGTGACGGGCACCTTTCGGCACCCGCCCGGCGTGGGAGTCAGAAGGCCGCCCAGACCCCCAAAATGATGCCGCACCAGAGTGCGGTCGACGTGCCGACGATGAAGAGCAGAGACTTGCGCTTGGACCACTTCCGGTCGCTGGCAACCGCAGACCGGTCCAGGGCCAAATCATCGTCGATCAGCCTCGGATGTGTGAGAGCTGCATCGGCCATAGGTCCCTCCATCAAACTTAACTCGAAAGTCTGAGGGTGCTCACCTAACAAATGGTTAATAGCGTTAATGTTCTTAGTACCCCGATTCGGGGTGGAAGCCGAAGTATTCTCGCAATCAACGTTTTTTTGACATGGTTCTGGTACATAGCTCTTAGCGGGAAGTGATATAGTCGTCGGCACAAGTTCTTTCTGGCGTGCCCAAGCAGAGCCTGGGGTTGCTCATCGCTTGGGTGTAACAGGATCCGGCTAGGGGTACCCATGTCGTGGACGGATGACGTGGAGTCGGGCGCAACGCTGGGCTCTCCGGCTTTGGGCGGGACCGCAAAGCCGCTGTCGCCAATTCTGGTGGGCGGCCTTCTGCGGCTCTTGGACGCGGTCTGCGTGGCGCTCGTCGGTCTGGGCGCTTTCTACCTCTATGTGTTCGAGGGCGTGCCGGAGCGCACGGGCTTCTATCTCGGCTCGATCGCCCTGGGCGTCGCCATCACCCTGGCCATCTTCCAGTGGTCGTCGGTTTATGACGACGAGAAGGTCTTCGCCCAGAGGCTGCGCCTGGATCGTGTACTGACCGCCTGGGCGGTGGCGTTCTGCGTGTTTCTCGCCATCGCCTTCGCGCTCAAGGTGACCAGCACCTATTCGCGGGTTTGGGCCGTTTCGTGGTTCCTGACCACGCCGGCGGTCCTGGCGATCTTGCGTCTGCTCTTCAGCTATTGGGTCTCGCGCCTGGTCCGGGAAGGCCGCTTCGCCAGCAGGACGGTCATCGTGGGGGCCGGCGAGCACGGGCAGCGTCTTGCCGCCCACCTCAACGCCTACGGCGACTCGCGCATTCGCCTGCTCGGCTTCATCGACGACCGGCAGGACCGCATTCCGCCGGTTGCCGAAGGCTATCGCCTGCTGGGCGACACGCGGCATCTGGTTGGGCTGATCCAGCAGGGCTTCGTCGATCAGGTCTTCATCGCGCTGCCCTGGAATGCTGAATCCAGGCTCCTGCAGCTCATGCAGGACCTCTCCACCACGCCGGTGCAGATCCGTCTGGCGCCGGATCTCGTCGGTTTCGGGCTCAAGAACCGTAGCTTCACCGAAGTTGCGCGGCTGCCGATGCTCAAGGTCTTCGATCGCCCGATCACCGGCTGGTCCCATGTCGCCAAGACCATCGAAGACCAGGTCCTGGCCATCCTGGCCTGCATCTTCGTGGGGCCATTGATGGCCCTGATCGCGCTTGCGATCAAACTGGACTCATCCGGACCGGTCCTGTTCCGGCAACAGCGCTACGGCTTCAATAACAATCTGATCGAGGTCTGGAAGTTCCGCACCATGTACACCCACATGGCCGACCACGGCGGCCATGTTCAGGCGTCGCGCGGGGATCAGCGCGTGACCAAGGTGGGGGCCTTCCTGCGCCGCTCCAGCCTCGACGAGCTGCCGCAGCTCTTCAACGTGCTGCGCGGCGACATGTCCCTGGTCGGCCCGCGCCCGCATGCCCTGGACACCCGCGCCCAGGGCCGCCTGTTCGAGGAGGTCGTGGACCGCTATGCCGCGCGCCACAAGGTCAAGCCCGGCATCACCGGCTGGGCGCAGGTCAACGGCTATCGTGGTGCGGCGGATACCGTCGAGAAGATCAGCCGGCGGGTCGAGTACGACCTCTTCTACATCGACCATTGGTCGATCTGGTTCGATCTGGAGATCCTGCTGCGCACCGTGATCAGCGTTCTCAAGGCCGACAACGCTTATTGAGCCGGCGCGTCGGCGCCGCGGCGCAGACGATCAGCGGCCCTTCCAGACCGGCTTGCGCTTCTCGATGAAAGCGTCGATCCCCTCCGCCGTGTCCTCGGCCATCATGTTGCAGGCCATGGTCGTGGCGGCATCGTCGTAGGCCTCGCCAAGCCCTCGATCGAGCTGGCGGTAGAACATGGCCTTGCCGGAGCGCAGGGCGACGGGCGACTTCTCCGCGATCGTCGCCGCCAGGCTCTGCGTGGCGGCGTCCAGATCGGCTGCCGGCACGACGCGGTTGACGAGGCCATAGTCCAACGCGGTCGGGGCGTCGATGAACTCGCCCGTCATCAGCATCTCGAAAGCCCGCTTGCAGCCGACGTTGCGCGATAGCGCCACCGCCGGCGTCGAGCAGAACAGCCCGACGTTGATGCCCGAGGTCGCGAAGCGCGCGTCCTCCGCCGCGACGGCGAGGTCGCAGGTCGCGACGAGCTGGCAGCCCGCGGCGGTCGCCAGGCCCTGGACCTTGGCGATGACAGGCTGGGGCAGGGAGCCGATCGTCATCATCATGCGACTGCATTGCTCGAACAGTGCCTGGTAGTAGGCCTGCTCGGGCCGGGCGCGCATCTGCTTGAGATCGTGCCCGGCGCAGAAGGCCTTGCCGACGGCGGCCAGAACGACGACCTGGACCGTCTGATCGGCGGCCAGAGCGTCGAGCGCGGCTTGCAGTTCGCCGAGCATCTCTTCCGACAGGGCGTTGTATTGATTCGGGCGGTTCAGGGTCAGGGTCGCGATGGCCCCTTCGCGCTCGCTGAGCAAGATCGCTGGATCGTCCAGACTCCGGGCGGTGGCGGTCATGACAGGGGCTCCGTCGGTTGCTGGCCTGAATTTCGCGCTTTCCCCGGCCGCGATGCAAGGGGTAAGACGAGATGCGGTGGAGAACGGCGAAAGCAGCGAGGTCGGGTCGCGTGTCGAAGATCACGGTGCAGGAAATCCGCGAGATCTGCGCCAAGCAGCTCCCCTTCGCCCTCGAACTGGGCATGGCCGTCGAATCGCTGGACCACGGCGAGGTGACCGTACGCCTTCCCTACCGGGACGAGTTCGTACGGCCGGGCGGCACCGTTGCCGGGCCGATGCTCATGACGCTTGCCGATTTCGCCATGTACGTCGCCGTGCTGAGCCGCATCGGGCGCCAGGAGATGGCGGTGACGTCGAACCTCAACTGCAACTTCCTGCGGCGGCCGAGGCCGGCCGACGTCGTGGCACACGCGCGCATCATCAAGCTCGGCAAGCGCCTGGCCTACGGCGAGGTCTCGATGTTCTCCGAGGGTGAGGAGGACGGTGATCCGGTCGCCCATGCCACCGTCACCTACTCGGTGCCGCCCAGGGAGGCCGGCGAGAACGGCGATCGGCGCTGAGTGACACCGCTCACTGCGCCGAGTAGCCGCCGTCGACGTGGAGCTCCGCGCCGGTCATATAGGAGGAGTCCTCGCTGGCCAGGAAGAGGATCGCGCGGGCGATCTCGTCGGGTTCGGCCAGGCGGCGCAGCGGCTGGCGTCCGGCCAGCTTCGCTTTCATGGCGTCAGAATCGCCGAGGCTTTCGGCGATGCCGTCGAGCATGGCGGTCTCGGTGAAGCCGGGATGGATCGAGTTGATCCGGATCCGGTAGCCGCGATCGGCGCAGTAGAGGGCGGCCGACTTCGTGAAGAGCCTGACGCCGCCCTTGGCGGCCGAGTAGGCGGCCAGCATCGGCGCGCCGATCACGCCGGCGATCGAGGAGACGTTGACGATGACGGCCTCGCCCGGCCTTTCGGGCGGCCGCTCCTTCATGGCGCCGATCGCTTGCCTGACTCCGAGAAAGACGCTGTCCAGGTTGACCGAGATCACGCGCCGCCAGTCCTCGAACGAGGTTTCCTCCAGGCCCTTGGTCAAGGCCACGCCTGCATTGTTCACCAGCACGTCGAGAGGCCCGAGGCCCCGGTGGAGCTCGGCCATCGCCTGGCGCCAGTCCGCCTCGCGGGTGACGTCGTGGCGCAGGTGCATGTCCGCTTGCACTCGGCCCAGGGCCTGCGTATCGATGTCGCTGGCGACGACCCGGGCGCCCTCTTGCCGAAACAGCGCTGCCGTTGCCCGCCCGATGCCGCCCGCAGCACCGGTGATGAGAGCGATCTTGCCGTCCAGGCGTGCCATCGGGGCTTGTCCTCTTAGGCCGCGCGGCGGCGCTTCGGACCGGGTCGGTCCGTTGGCGCTCGGGTCGAATAGGGTCTGGCCGATCCGCCGTGCCTTGCGCATTCTAAGGCGGCTTGGAACCCGATCAATCGCCTGGGGCACGGAAGAAGTACGGGGCGCTGCATGACCTTGGGTCTGTATGAAGAGCGCACGCGTCGGCGACGCGCCAGACGTTGGGCGACCTTGAAGTGGCTGATCGCCCTTGGTGCGATCGGTGCGGCGGGGATCTTCGCCTACGAGTCCGGCTCCTCCCTCGCGCAGCGGCAGGTGACGGCGTTGTCGGGCCAGATTGCCGATCTGGAGAGCACGGTCCAGCAGCTCGAAGCCGAGAAGGGCGCGCTGGAAGCGGCGCGCCGAGAGACCGAGCAGCGGTTGGCGGCCGCAGAGGCACGCTATCAGGAAGACGTCCCGACCGGCGCGCTTGCCGATCTTCTCACGCTGGTTCGCGGCAAGCTGGACGAGGGTGTCGAAGTCGCGCGCCTTGGATTTCTGATCGGGGCGGCGCAGAACCAGCGCGACTGCGACGAGGCTCCGGTGCAGAAGCGCTTCCTCGTCAAGACGCCGCTTTATGCCGGCGGCAACGATTCGGTTGGCTTCGCCGACGGTTTGATCAGGGTTACGGGCGAAGGCGAGTCGGCGCTGACCAGCGACGGCAAGGCCGAGGCCTGGTTCGACGATGCGAAGCCGATCACGCTTCGTTTCATCGAGCTTGGCGGCAAAGAGACCGAGGCGGCGGGAGTCCTGCCCCTGTCGACGTCGATCGTCATCGGCGAGCGGGAGTATCGCTTCAGCGTTTCCGCCGGCGCGCGGGGTTTCGTGCAGGTGACCGGCGATAGCTGCCAATTTCCATAGAGCCCGCGCCGAGGCCCCGAAAAGGGTGGGAGAGCCCGGCCACAGAACCGGCTAGTCGAGCGACGAAGGATATGCGGTATCATAGTACCGTACAGCCAACCGCCTTGGGCAAAACGGCTTTTTCTGCTTGACCGCCCCTTTTTGAGGCACTAGAAGCTCGCGCCACGGGCCCGATGGCCCCTCGAGTTCTCCAGCAAGCGGTTCGACCGATGAAGACCTACTCAGCCAAACCGGCCGAGGTCGAAAAGAAGTGGGTGCTGATCGACGCCGAGGGCGTCGTGCTCGGACGGCTCGCCAGCCAGGTTGCCAAGATCCTGCGCGGCAAGCACAAGCCGACCTTCACCCCGCATATCGACTGCGGCGATAACGTGATCGTGGTCAATGCCGAAAAGGTTCACCTGACCGGCAACAAAAGGGCCGCCAAGACCTATTACCGGCATACCGGCTATCCGGGCGGCATCAAGAGCACCACGGCCTCCGAGGTGCTCGACGGGCGCTTTCCCGAGCGGGTGATCGTCAAGGCGGTCGAGCGGATGGTGCCGCGTGGGCCGCTCGGCCGGCAGCAGATGAAGAACCTCCGGGTCTACGGCGGACCCGATCATCCGCACGAGGCCCAACAGCCCGAGGCGCTGGACATCGCCGCGATGAATCCCAAGAACGCAAAGAGGGGCTGAGCAGCATGGCCCAAGAGGAAACCCAGACACTCTCCGATCTGAGTCAGCTTGGCGAGGCCGCGGGCATCGTCCCTGACGCGGCGCCCGAGAGCAACGAGCCGAAGATCGATGCCCAGGGACGCTCCTATGCGACCGGCAAGCGCAAGGACGCGGTCGCCCGCGTCTGGATCAAGCCCGGCTCGGGGCGCATGAGCGTCAATGGCCGCGATATCGAGACCTATTTCGCCCGGCCGGTCCTGCGCATGGTGATCAACCAGCCTTTCGAGGCGGTCAACCGCAAGGACCAGTACGACGTGATTTGCACGGTCAAGGGCGGCGGCCTGTCCGGTCAGGCCGGCGCCGTGCGCCACGGCATCTCCAAGGCGCTGACCTACTTCGAGCCGACCCTGCGGCCGGTTCTGAAGAAGGGCGGTTTCCTGACCCGCGATGCGCGCGTCGTGGAGCGCAAGAAGTATGGCAAGCGCAAGGCGCGCCGCAGCTTCCAGTTCTCCAAGCGTTAAGGGCCGAGCCTGGCACACTGGCGTCGGCTGGGAACGGGCCGCCCCACAAGGGCGGCCCGTTCTGCGCTGGAGGCGCTTGATTCTCCGACCGGGCAACGTGTGGCGCGGTCGGGTGTACAATCGCCTTGCTGTAACGGGCGATCAGGATCTCGAGGTTAGGATGCGTGGGGCGTCCTTGGCGAAAAGAGGGCTCACGACATGACGGGACTCATCCGACCGTTCGGCGGCTCGACGCCGCGTGTACACCAGGAGGCCTTCATCGCCGAGACCGCGGCGGTGATCGGCGACGTCGAGATCGGCGCCGGCTCTTCGATCTGGTACGGCTGCGTGCTGCGTGGCGACATCAACAAGATCAGGATCGGGCGCAACACGAACATCCAGGACGGCACGGTCGTCCACGTCAATCACGACCGCGATGGCGACGGCGGCATGCCGACCCTCATTGGCGACAACGTGGTGATCGGTCACATGGCGCTGATCCATGCCTGCACGCTCGAGGATGGCGCGTTCGTCGGCATGGGGGCGATTGTCATGGACCAGGCAGTCGTCGAGGCCGGTGCCATGGTCGCGGCAGGAGCGCTCGTGACACCGCGCAAGGTGGTCAAGGCCGGCCAGCTTTGGGCCGGCAAGCCGGCGCGTTTCCTGCGCGACCTGAAGGAGGCGGAGCAGGCCGAGGGCCCTTACATCGCGTCACATTACGCCAAGCTGGCAAAGGCCTATCTCGACCAGTCGGAAAAGGAGGCTGCGACATGACGACAGTGAAACGTCGCAAGGCGGCGCGACGAAGGCGAGGTCAGCCTCGCAATCCCTTCGCCGTGCTCGCCCGGCGCCGGGGGCAGGGAATACAGGCCTCGGCCAAGACCTACCGGCGGCGCCCGAAGCACAGAAAGCCCTCGTCCGATGACGGGGGCTTTTCGCTGGGCGGTGCTTTCCGCCTTGGGCAGGTGGCCCGGTTTGGCGGTCTTGCCGCGGCTGTCAGCGATTCTGCCGGCCCTCGTCAAGGCGCACGAGAAAGGCCGCGATGGCCTGGCTTCCTTTCGGATTTAGGTGGCCATCGTAGTTGTAGTAGTAGCTCTTGACGTTGTCGGCAAAAGCCGGACGTGTGCTGACGATGTCGCGTTCGAAGGCGGCACTCATCATCTCCGTCGTGTTCTCGTCGGTGCCGTTGATGATGTCCTGCATCGGATGGATGAGGTAAATGCGGTAGTCGAACCCGTATTGTCGGCTCATGGCCTCCAGCTCGTTCAAATGTCCTGCCGTGATGCCCAAGGCGCGATCGAGCTTTCGCCGTTCCGGTTCGGGAGACAGGACCGCGCGGATTTGCGGACCAAGCTTGTAGTAAAGCACGCGGGCCAAATTCGAGTAGCGCAGGGAGCCGCGCCCGACGTCGATGAGGCTGAACCTGGCATCGTTGTTGGTGTCCGGCTTCGAGTCCGCGCCGCGCCTTGTCTCGGCTACTTTGTAGGCGACCTTCACGGTCTCCCCGGCGTCCGCCATCCGGCCATCCAGCGGATCATGCTCCTGCTCGGCGGAATTCAGGTTGTCGAGGAGATCGTTGCCAGCTCCCAAGTAGTCGACCATGACCAGCATGAAGAGCTTCACCTCTTGAGGCCGCCACCCTTCTTCGAGAAATCGGCGCAAGCGTCGCACCTGTAAGCCGGTGCCGCTGTTCGGGACCCCGAGGTTCGCGCAGCGCGACTCGACCGCACGGCAGTAGAGGTAGGGAAAACTCTCATCGTCGTTGAGGCCGATTCCGTAAGTGAAAGAGTCACCGATGAAAACGATCTGCGGGTCCGCCACGGCCGGTGCGCGGTAACCCTGCGCTGTCTCGACATAGCGCTTGTCGTACTCGTTGGAGAGCGCATGCAGGATCCGGCCCCCGTTCTCCAAGGCCGTGATCTGAACGATTTGACTGCCCGCCGAAAGCGGCAGCACGATGCGGCTGAGCCCTTCGGCAATGCCGAGCGAAAGGCACGTCGCAATCACCGAGAGCAGCAGATTGGCGCCTACTCGTCTAAGGCTCATGGCTGCTCGCGTTGGCCATGGGTCTCGTCCGGTTGTTCCCAGGAGCCGCAGGTGACTTCGTCGGAAGAAGGCTAAAGCCGGTGATTCCTAATGAGATGAGACTTTAAGATACCGGCGCAAGTATTTGAATAATTTTCTCTATTGCCTTGGGCCGTCGCGACCTTAGCCGGTGGCCTTCACCTTGACATAGCTGCCCGGCGCCTCTTCGAGGACTTTCAGCTTGCCGTCGCCGGGGCTGCGCGCCGCGACCTTCGCCCCGCTTTTCTTGCCGATCCACTTGAGCCACTCGGGCCACCAGGACCCCGGGTGCTCGGTCGCGCTCTTGAACCAGGCGTCCGGATCCTTGGGATTGCGGGTATTCGTCCAGTGCGAGTACTTACCGCCGGCCGGCGGATTGACGACACCGGCGATGTGGCCGGAGGCGGCGAGCACGAACTTGACCGGCCCGGAAAAGAGCTGGGTCGCCGCATAGGTCGCCTTCCAGGGCGCGATGTGGTCTTCGCGCGTCGACAGCATGAAGGTGGGCGTCTTGACCGTCGTCAGGTCGATCGGCACGCCGCCGAGCGTGATGGCGCCCGGCCTCACCAACTGGTTCTCCTGATACATCTTGCGCAGATAGAAGGAGTGCATGACCGCGGGCATGCGCGTCGAATCGGCGTTCCAGTAGAGCAGATCGAAAGGGAAGGGGTCCTTGCCGAGGAGGTAGTTGTTGACCACGAAGGACCAGATCAAGTCGTTGGCGCGCAACATGTTAAAGGTCGTCGCCATGTGTTTGCCTTCGAGGTAGCCGCGCTCGCCCATCTGCTCTTCGAGCCCGGTGAGCTGCTCCTCGTCGATGAAGACCCCGAGCTCGCCGGGCTCGGCGAAATCGGTCATCGTGGTGAAGAAGGTGGCGTTCTTGACCCTGTCGTCGCCCTTGGCCGCCATGTAGGCCAGCGTGCAGGCCAGCAGCGTGCCGCCGAGGCAGTATCCGATGACGCTCGCGTCCTTCTCCCCGGTCGCCTTCTCGATCGCGTCGAGGGCGGCCAGCGGGCCCTCGAGCATGTAGTCCTCGAAGCTCTTGTTGGCGAGCTTCTCGTCGGGGTTGACCCAGGAGACGACGAAGACCGTCAGGCCCTGGTCGACCGCCCATTTGACGAAGGAGTTCTTCGCGCGCAGATCGAGGATGTAGAACTTGTTGATCCACGGCGGGATGATCAGCAGCGGCCGCTTGTAGACTTGCTCGGTGGTCGGCTCGTACTGGATGAGCTGCATCAGGTCAGTCTGGAAGACCACCTTGCCCGGCGTGACCGCGATGTTCTTGCCGACCTCGAAGGCCTCGTAGTCGGTCATCTTGATATCGAGCTTGCCCTTGCCGCGTTCGAGGTCGTCGAGCAGGTTGCTCAAGCCCTTAACCAGATTGTCTCCACCGGATTCCAAAGTGGTGCGCAGCACCTCCGGGTTCGTCATGATGAAGTTCGACGGGGCCATCGCGTCGACGAACTGCCGGGTGTAGAAGTCGACCTTCTTGGCCGTCTTGTCGTCCATGCCATCGACCTCTCGCACGGTCGACTGCAGCCAGCGCGCGGAAAGCAGATAGGACTGCTTGATGAAGTCGAAGAGCTGGTTTTCGTCCCAGGCCGGATCGTTGAACCGCCGGTCGCCGCGCTCGGGAACCACGGCGGGCTCGGCGGACTCGCCCATCAGCCGGCGCGTGGTCGATTGCCAGAGGTTCATGTAGTCCTGCCAGAGGTTCATTTGCGCCTGAACCAGCTTCGCAGGGTCTGCCATCATGCGCGCCGTCATCTCGAAGAAGGCGCCACCGATGTTGAGCGGGTCGAGTTTCGCCGAGGCGTTGTTGGCCGCTTGACGGTCGAGCCAGTCAGAGACGATCCGGTGGCTCTTCTCGGCGATATCGGTCATCGTCTTCGACCATTCGACCGGATTGGGCAGCGTCGTCTCTTGCTGCGGTTGCTCAGACATACGGCGTTCCCTATGATTCTTCCGAGTCGCGACCCAAACCGGCAGAAGTTAAAAGGACTTGTCGGGACGTACCCGGGTTGTCATTCTGCGGATCGCTGAGCGACCTGGGCCGTTGGGGGGCTCTGAATAGCGGATGTGGGGGGATTTGCCCAGCCCCAAGGGGTGTCGCGTGAGTCGTGATCTGAGTGTGGATCGAAGGACGGGGAGTTCGATCCAATGTTGAGCGAGGCGGAGCTTGAGCGCCGGTCCGACTGGCGCCGTGGGGGGCCTTTGGCTCAACGGCTAGTCCTTTGTGCTCTCTTGATTTTGCCGCTCAACCTGGGCGGCTGCACGGCATTCCTGTTCGGCGACGACGAGCTCGAGCCGCAGCGCATCACAACGACGCTGCCGGAGGGGGAGAGCTACCCGAGCCTGGGCAGCGTCCCCGACGAACCGCCCTTGCCGAGCACCACGGCGCGGCGACAGGCCTTGGCGGAGGATCTCGCCGCCGACCGCACCAACGCCCGCTACACCGACGAGTCCCTTGTCGCCGAGGGTGCGACCAGCGGCACCGTGGAGCCGCCGCTCGAGCCCTCGTCGTCAGTCAGCCCCGAGCTGCCTGCCGGTAGTGCGCCGCCGCCGCCGGACTTCGGAGAGGCAACGAGCGAAAGCGCGGCGGTCGTGCCGCCGCCGGATTTGCCGGCAGAGGACGAGCCCGCGCCGGCCGCGCCGGAGCCGATGACCGCGGCGTCCGAGCCCAGCACGGAAGCGACGGAACAGCCGGTCTTGGCGCCGCCGCCGGCACCGCCGGCTCCGCGAACGGCTGAGGCCGTGCCGTCGCCGGCGCCGCCGTCGAGCCCCTTGCCGCCGACCGCGCTGCTGCAACAGCAGGCCTATCAGCAACAGGCGATGGAGACCCAGCGCCTGCAGCAGCTCGCCGCCCAGCAGCAGGCCTTCGACGAGGCGGCCCGCCGACAAGCCATCGAGCAGCAGATGCTGCGGCAGCAGATCCTGCAGCAGCAGCAGTGGCAACGGCAAACGTTGCAGTTTCAGGCAAGGCAGCAGCTTGCGGGCTTGCCGCCGCTGCCGTCGCCTGCGATCACCCCCGCCGCACCCCGAGCGGCGGCGCCCGAAGCGCCACCGCCTCAGGCCGCGGCGCCCGGCCTATCGCCTCCGGCGGCGGCGGTGCCGCAGATCTCGCCCTCCTTGTTTCCGGCGCCCCAGGTCGCAGCACTGCCCGAAGCGCAAACCCTGCCGAGCGCCACCGGCGCCTTGCCTTCGTCCGTGACGTCCGGTCCCCTGACTTTGGGCGGCCAGCTCGTCGGACTGATCTACTTCGGTCACGGCTCGACGGGTCTCGACGACAACGATCAGCAGGTGTTGCGTAGCCTTGCGGCGTTGCAACGGCAGTCGGGCGGCCGGCCGATGACCGTCGTCGGGCACGCGAGCGCGCGGACGTCGATCGTCGATCCGGTCAAGCATCGCGTCGCGAACCTGAGAGTCTCCACGCAGCGGGCCGAGAGCGTCGCCGATGCGCTGGTCAGGCTGGGCGTCGATCGCAGCCTGTTGCGCACCGTGGCCCGATCCGACAGCGATCCCGTCTATCACGAGTTCATGCCGACCGGCGAGGCGGGCAACAGACGGGTCGAAGTCTTCCTGCAATAGCGGCAATCGGCCTGTCGCGGCGACGGCCGGTCGGCGGCTCGCGCGCCGACGGCTTTTGCTGCCCGGCAGGCGTGACCGCTTGACACCCGGCGCTTGTCGCGCGACGACTTCGGACGGCGGGCCTTCGATGGCGACCGCACCCGTTCGAAGCCGCCCGCCCGCGCCGCAGAGCCCAACGGTCCGTCCGACATGACGACTTCGAATCGAACAGCAAGGGTGAGGATCCTTCGCCGGTGAGCGATGTGCTGAAGCTGGCCGTAGCGGGGCTCGGGACCGTCGGTGTCGGGACCTTGCGTCTGTTGCAGGCCCACCACGACCTGATCGCCGCGCGCTGCGGCCGCCGTCTGTTGGTCTCCGCCGTCTCGGCCCGGGACCGCAAGAAGGACCGAGGTGTCGACCTCGACGGCGTGCGCTGGTTCGAGGACGCCGGCGTCATGGCCGCGGACTCGGACGTCGACGTCGTTCTCGAGCTGATCGGCGGGGCCGACGGCATCGCCAAGCGGGTCGTCGAGACGGCGCTCGCCCACGGCAAGCCGGTCGTGACCGCGAACAAGGCACTGCTTGCGCATCACGGCACCGATCTTGCCCGCGCCGCCGAGACGGCTGGGGTGGCATTGGCCTATGAGGCCGCCGTCGCGGGCGGTATCCCGATCATCAAGAACCTGCGCGAGGGCCTCGCCGCGAACGGCGTGTCGCGTGTCTACGGCATCCTGAACGGCACCAGCAATTTCATTCTGACGACGATGCGCGAGAGCGGGCGGGAGTTCGGCGAGGTCCTGGCCGAGGCGCAGCGCCGCGGCTATGCCGAGGCCGATCCCAGCTTCGACGTGGACGGCGTCGATGCCGCCCACAAGCTGGCGATCCTGACCGCGCTCGCGTTCGGCTGCGAGGTCGATTTCGAGGGCGTCTACGTGGAGGGCATTCGCGAGGTCACGGCGCTCGACATCAACTACGCCGCCGAGCTCGGTTATCGCATCAAGCTGCTGGGGCTTTCGCGGGTGACCGATCGCGGGGTCGAGCAGCGCGTGCATCCGAGCATGGTCCATCTCGACGCCCCGATCGCCAGCATCGAGGGCGTCTTCAACGCGGTCGTCGCGGAGGGCGACTTCGTCGGCTCGATCATGGCCGAAGGCGCCGGCGCCGGGGCCGGGCCGACCGCATCGGCCGTGGTGGCGGACGTGATCGATGTCGCCCGCGGCAGCCGCCTGCCGACCTACGCCGTGCCGGCGGCCGAGCTGCGGCGACTGCCGAGCATCCCGATCGATGAGCACCAAGGCTCCTACTACATCCGCCTGATGGTCTTGGACCAGCCGGGCGTGATCGCCGACGTGGCCGCGGCTTTGCGCGACGCCTCGATATCGGTCGAGGCCATGCTGCAGCGCGGGCGCGCGCCGGGCGAAGCTGTGCCGGTCGTGATTACGACTCACGAAACCCGCGAATCATCGATGAAGCAGGCGCTTGACCGGATCGCGGGTTTCGACGCGGTGCTCGAGCCACCGCGCCTGATTCGAATCGAAGTTCTGTAACGCGAGCCGTCGAGACTCGCTCGTCAGTCCAGGGAGGCAGATAGGACACCATGAGCGCAAAAGCCGACTTGAGGCCCGAGTTCGAGGCCATGGAGCGTAACCTCGCGCTCGAAGTTGCGCGCGTGACCGAGGCGGCGGCCTTGGCGGCTTCGCGGCTCATGGGCCGCGGCGACGAGAAGGCGGCCGACCAGGCGGCGGTCAATGCCATGCGCCAGACGCTCGGCAGCCTCGCGATCGAGGGCACGGTCGTCATCGGCGAGGGTGAGCGCGACGAGGCGCCGATGCTCTACATCGGCGAGCGGGTCGGCGCCGGCGGCCCCAAGCTCGACATCGCCCTCGATCCCCTCGAGGGCACCACGATCACGGCCAAGGGCATGCAGAATGCGCTGACCGTCATCGCCATGGCCCAGGAAGACGGCTTCTTGAACGCGCCCGACACCTACATGGACAAGATCGCCGTCGGCGGCGGTCTGCCCGACGACGTCGTCGACCTGGACGCGGAGCCGGCCGAGAACCTCAAGAGCCTGGCCGCCGCCAAGGACGTCGCGGTCGCCGACCTCGTCGTCTGCGTGCTCGACCGGCCGCGCCACGCGGAGCTGATCGGCAAGATTCGCGAGGCGGGCGCCCGGATCATGTTGATCGGCGACGGCGACGTCTCCGGCGTCATGGCGACCAGCCGGCCCGAGAGCGGCGTGGACATGTATTGGGGCGTGGGCGGCGCACCGGAGGGCGTGCTGGCCGCCGCGGCCCTGCGCTGCATCGGCGGGCAGTTCCAGGGCCGGCTGGTGTTTCGCAATCAGGAGGAACGCGAGCGCGGCGCGCGCTGGGGCATCACCGACTTCGATCGCAAGTACAAGCTGAACGATCTCGCCAGCGGCGACGTGATGTTCGCCGCCACCGGGGTCACGGACGGCAGCATGCTCCGAGGCGTGCGTCGCTTTCACGGCGGCGCGACGACGCAGTCGATGGTCATGCGCTCGAAGACCGGCACGGTGAGGATCATCGACGCGCACCACAACTTCGAGCGCAAGACCTGGTATCAGGATCTGGGGATCTGAGCTTGGTCGCGGCCGCAGCCAAGGCTCAAGAGCCGCGCGACTGCTTCCTCGGCGTCGAGCGCTCCTTCGCCGGCAAGCGCTGGGAGGCGCGGGCGGCCGACACGCGCCTGGCGGCGCTCCTGGCCCAGCGGCTCGATCAGCCGGAGATCGTCGGGCGCGTCCTGGCGGCGCGTGGCGTCGGGCCCGACGATGCCGAGCTCTTCCTCAACCCGACGCTGCGCGCGCTGCTGCCCAATCCTTCGCATCTGAAGGACATGGACCGGGCGGTGGCGCGTGTCATCGCGGCCTTGCGCGCGGGCGAGCGGATTGCGGTCTTCGGCGACTACGACGTCGACGGCGCGACCTCGTCGGCGCTTCTCGTGCGCTTCTTCAGGGCGCTTGGCCATGAGCTGCGGGTCTACATTCCGGATCGGCTGGCCGAGGGTTACGGCCCGAACGGGCCGGCGCTGAAACGTCTGCGGGACGAGGGAGTCTCGTTGCTGCTGACGGTCGATTGCGGCACGACCGCCTTCGAAGCTCTGGAGACCGGTGCCGAGGCCGGCCTCGAGGTGATCGTGATCGACCACCATGCCGCGGCCGAGCGCTTGCCGCGCGCTTATGCGGTGATCAATCCCAACCGCAACGACGACGACAGCCCCCATGGCCAGCTCGCCGCGGTCGGCGTCACCTTCCTTCTGATCGTGGCACTCAATCGGGCGCTGCGCGACTGCGGCTGGTACCGCTCCGCGGCGGTCGCCGAGCCGGACCTGCGTCAATGGCTCGACCTGGTCGCCTTGGGCACGGTCTGCGATGTGGTGCCCTTGAGTGGGCTCAACCGGGCCTTCGTTTCCCAAGGGCTCAAGGTTCTGGCGCGGCGCCAATGCCCGGGCCTCGCGGCGCTGGCCGACGTGGCCGGACTCGACGAGCGGCCCGGCACCTATCATCTCGGCTTCATCCTGGGACCGAGGGTCAATGCGGGCGGGCGTGTCGGCGAAGCGGAGCTGGGAGTCCGTTTGCTGACCACCGAGGTGCCCGAGGAAGCGAGCGGCCTGGCCGCGCGGCTGGATA
>JAKSDN010000034.1 GCA_022360075.1 Kiloniellales bacterium
ATTGAAAACACTGTCATTGCCGGGCTTGACCCGGCAATCCATCGTGGTCCGAGGCTCGGTCTTAAATGGACCACCTGAGGCCAATCGGAGGTCAAGCCGGAGGGTGACGCCGAGAAGAAGGGATTCGGAAATAGGCCATCGAACCTCCTGGTGAGTATGCGCCAGCGATCCTGGGTCCAGCTCGCTCCCGCCACGGCCGCACGATCTCGATGAGCAGCTTGTCGATGCCGGCCCCGGAGGTCCCCCTGCCCGAGGCGTCGGAGCGCCATTCCCGTTCGCCGAAGCGGCCATGGAAGCAGGCTTTTTGCTGAAAATTTAAGACGGAACGCTTAAGCCTTATCGTTGGCCCGCAACAAGCGTTCAGGCATGGCGGCGAAGGCGAGATGGCACATCAGCCCTCCGCGGCGAAACAAGAATCCGTTCTGCTGCTCGGCAACTACCGCCCGAGCCTTGCCGTCGCGCGCGCGCTCTCCGAGGCCGGCTACCGTGTCATCGTCACGCCGGAGGAGTTTCCCCCTCTGCGGCGCTCGCGCTTCGTCAAGGAGATCTGGCGCGCGAACGTGTCCAGCGTCGACGACCCCGCGTATGTCGAGGCACTGCAGGTCTTCCTGAAATCGCGCCCGGACATCGCCTTGATCGTCCCGGTGAGCCAGAAGCTCATGACGGTGCTCCTGCCCCACCGAGAGCGCCTCCACGCCCCGCTCCTGATCTCGGCGCCCGAGGCCGTGAGGACCTGCATCGACAAGACCCGCCTGTCGCAGATCGCCGCCGAGGCCGGGGTGCCGGTCGAGCCCTTCGTCCTGGTCTCGGGCGCCGAGGCGCTGATCGAGAAGGCGGACGCTCTGGGCTATCCCTGCGTCGCCAAGAGCAACGAGGGCCGCGAAGGCGCCATCAAGGTCATGGTCTTCACGCACCCGGAGGAGGTTCGCCACGTCGCCGCGCTCTGGCCGGACTCTCTCGATGACCTGATCCTGCAGCGCTTCGCGCCGGGCCTGCGCTACAACCGCTACTACCTCGCCCACAAGGGCCGGATCCTGCGCCTGCTCGACGTCAAGATTCTGCGCACCGACCGCATCAACGGCTCGGGTCTCGGCACCGAGGGCGTCTCGATCGCGCCCCTGACCGCCCTCGACGCGCCGTCGAACAGCCTGATCGAGGCGCTCGACTACACCGGCATCGGCTGCCTCCAGTACCTGGTCGACGAGCCGAGCGGCGCGATCTCGTTCCTGGAGATCAATCCGCGCTTCGGCGGCCACTACAACTTCGCCCACGACTGCGGCTTCGACATGACGCAAGCCTTCCTCGACGTCATGCAGGACCGGCGGCTCGAGCAGTGGAGCGCGCCCTTCGACTACCCGCGGGGGCGGCGCTACGCCTGGCTGCACGGCGACCTCGAGGGCCTGGTGACGAGCCTGGAGAACCGCCTCGTCACCGGGCGCCAGGCCCTGCCCTGGCTGTTCCAGGCCTTCGCGGCCGGCCTGCGTTCGGACATGGACATTTTCTGGCGCTGGGACGACCCCCTGCCCGCCCTCGCCCTCTGGAGCCGCGAGCTCGGCCCGCTGACCTGGCGCGCCGGCCGCCAGGCCGCCCGTATCACCCTCGGCCGCCTGCTGCGGCGGCGATGAGAGGGGCGAATCGCCGTCGACGCCGTCATTGCGAGCACAGCGAAGCAATCTAGCTGCGGCGGTTCGGCCGAGCCCACGCCGCCGACAATGCAGCAAGCCGAAAAAGGCACGCCTCGGCGGCGGGGCGCCTGACACGGGAAATTCCCAGTCCGTGGAGCTGGATTGCTTCGCTTCGCTCGCAATGACGGTAGAGAGACGGAGGACTGGTAAGAGCGATCAATTCGCCAAAAATGGCAAGATGTCAGCAGCTTCACCTCGGTCCGGCGGGAGCGAATTCCCAAGCCACCACCCCGATGCTAGACTGCATCCATGGAAGGCGAGGCCCAGATCGCCGGAATCGAGCCCGAGATGCTTGCTTGCTTGCCGGACCGCCTGCATCCCGTCAGCCAGCTCTTCCTGGAGTACTGGCTGAGCGGCACGCTCTCGACGCCCGAGTTCCTGCGCTGGTTCCACATGCCGAACTCCGACTACCTGGGCGTGGCCCAGTGCCTGCTGGCGGTGGTGGCGGGGGCCTGAAAGGGCCGGCTTCAAAGCGATTGCGGGGCCTCGGCCGCTTTGTTATAACCGCGCGCCTCACGGGGCTTTGGATCGCCGGGACGTAGCCGGCCGATCACTGATCCGCGGTAGCTCAGTTGGTAGAGCAGGTGGCTGTTAACCACCGGGTCGCAGGTTCGAGTCCTGCCCGCGGAGCCAATTCGATCAGGGACTTAGGTTTTCGGGCCTGAGTCCCTTTCGCTTTCTTGTCATCACCGTGTCATCGCCGGGCGCGATTTCAGGGCTGCCCCTTCCCCGCTCGCAAGCTCGCTTGCACTCCAAGCAGGAGCAGATACTCCCATCTCTTCAGGAGCAGGCGGCGCGGTTCGCGACATAAATGCGTTCTCGATCGTGAGGGTCGCTCTCATTTTCCTGGCCATGGCCTGCGACGTGACAGTCTATTTCATAGCATTTTCATAGCATTGGCGCGGCCATCTCCGGTTCGCCGTTCAAGATGTCACGCAAGGTCATCAGCGCAGTTCTCAACTCGGCTTGCGAGCGTGCCGCGCCCAAGCCGAGACGGATGGCGAAGGGATCGCTGGTGCGGCCGATGAGGAACGGTTCGGCGGAGGTGATCAGCAAGTTTCGACGAAACGCTGCGGCCACGACATCTTCTGCCCGGAGAGGTTCAGGGATCGGATACCAGAAATGGGGACACGCTCGCCGCGCCTTAGGCTCATCGCTCATACCCAGGATCCGTCGGGCCAAAGCGCGCCGCTCGGTGATCTCTTCGCGTTGCCAGGCCACGAGCCTTTCCGCGGTCCCGTCTTCGACCCAGCGTCTGGCAAGCTCGGCCATTAGAGGACAAGCCATGGTCGTGGTTGCATAGATCGCACCGCTGAGCAACGCATCACCACCGTCCGGCGTCGCGAGATATGCGATGCGCAGGCCGGCGCTGACTGTCTTGCTGAAGCCACAGATGAAGTGGACTCGTCCGATTCCCAAGCTCGCGATCGGGGGCATCGGTTTCGGCATAAACGGGCTAAAGAGGCCGTTCTCGACGATCGCGACATCGTTGTCCGATGCGCATTTGGCAACCTCTTGCCTACGTCGCGCCGACATGACGATGCCTGTCGGGTTCTGCAGGTCGGGAATGCAATAAAGGGCCTTAACGCCCGGCTGACGGCAAGCCGGCGCAAGGCTGTCAAGGCGAATGCCCTCGTCATCCAACGGCAAACCGACGAGGCGCACGCCGAGGAACCGGGCCAGGGCCTTCATGCTGGGATTGGTCACGCTTTCCGTGAGAACGGTCTCCCCCGGTCGCGCGACGCTGCGCAGCGCGATGCTGATCGCATGTTGTGTGCCGTTGCAGACGATCAGCCGGTCGGGCGAAACCTCCAATCCGTGGCGGCGGGCCCAGGTAGCACCAGCGACGCGGTGGCGATGCGAGCCAACGCTTGGGCTGTATTCGAAATGCCTTGCCAATGAGCTGTCGCCGGACAACTCGACAAAGGCGTGTGACAGAGCCTCACTGTGGGACTCGCCGCTCGCCGGCTGGTTTATCGAGAGGTCGATCCGCTCCTGCGATCGCTCGGTGATGGCTTGCGGCGCGGGCCTGTCCGATTGCCGCCGAACGAAGCTGCCACGCCCGACCTCCCCCCGTACATAACCTCTGCGGGCCAACTCGCCGTAGGCCCGGCTGACCGTAGCGACTGCGATACCGAGCAGATGCGCCAGGTTCCGATGGGTGGGTAAGCGTTCTCCAGCCACAAGCCGGCCGGCACCGATCTCCTCCGCCAGCCATTCGACGATCTCGCGATAGTTGCGCGGTACCTCGGCAGGGAGTCGCAGCTCTTTTGTCACTAGTATATTGCTCAAGTTGTTCTTAGTACAATAATCACGTTGATATACGTCAATCCACCCTTCAAGCTTAGTACAAATCGCGGATGAATTCTACAGAGAGGGTCGGCAGTCTTGCCGGCGAGCCATTGGATGAACCCGGCGATCGCCAAGCCTTCGCCCAGCAGCGATAGCGATGGTCTCGCGGCTACGCGGACCGGGGCGCAGCTTCGCCTGGAAGGCGTCAGCAAGCGGTTTGGATCGGTGCAAGCGCTCCAACCGACATCGCTCTGCATCGAAGGGGGTTCGCTGGTCGCTCTGCTCGGGCCGTCGGGATGCGGCAAGACGACCACGCTGCGCATTATCGCGGGTTTCGAAGCGCCGGACAGCGGCGCGGTCTGCGTGGAAGATCGGGACATCACCCGCGAGCCGCCGAACCGCCGCGGCTTGGGCATGGTGTTCCAGAACTACAGCCTGTTCCCGCATATGACCGTAGCCGAGAACATCAGCTTCGGTCTGGAGATGGCCGGTGTAGCGAAAGCCCAGCGGGCAGAGAATATCGAGCGAATGCTCGCCCTCGTCCAATTGCCGGAGATCGGCGCCCGCTTCCCGAAGCAACTCTCCGGCGGGCAGCAGCAGCGGGTCGCCTTGGCCAGGGCGATCGTGACGAACCCTTCGGTCCTGCTGCTCGACGAACCCTTGGGAGCGCTCGACAAGAACCTGCGCGAAAGCATGCAGTTCGAGTTGCGGCAACTGCAGCAGCGGCTCGGCATTACCACCGTGCTCGTCACTCACGATCAGGAGGAGGCCCTGACCATGAGCGACAAGGTCGTGGTGATGGATCATGGCAAGGCCGTGCAGATCGGATCGCCCGATGAGATTTACGAGCGACCGCGCACGCGCTTCGTCTCGGACTTTCTCGGGACGTCGAACATCATCGAAGCGACGACCGTGGGCGAACCCTCCGACGGCCGCTGCCGGGCCAAGGCCCCTGGCGGCCACGTTCTGGAACTCGCCCTTGCCGATGGTCTCGCGCCGAAATCCGGCGTCCCCGTCACCGTTGCGATCCGCCCGGAGAAGACCTGGCTGAGCCATACGGCGGACCAGGGCGTCAACACGCTCTCGGGCATGCTCACCGACCATGTGTTCCGAGGCAGCTATCACGCTTTCCAGGTCATGGTGCCGGGGCTCGAGGCCCCGATGGTCGTCTACCAACAAGCTCACGACGTCGAAGGCCAGACCTATCGGCCCGGCGAGCGGATCACGGTGTGCTGGAAGCCCGAGAACGGCGTGATCCTAGAAGAGGATGCAGAATGAAAGGCCATCGCATCGGCATCGACGTCGGCGGCACCTTCACCGACTTTGTTCTGGCGGCGAGTTCGCACGGTCGGCTGGTCTACCACAAGGAGCCGAGCACACCCGACGACCCTTCTCTGGCCGTGGAGCGCGGCATTCAGGCTCTCCTCGCAGCGGAGGGCCTCCAGCCGTCCGCCATCGATCTGGTCGTCCATGGCACGACCATCGCACTGAACACGGTGATTCAGCGCAAAGGCGCGAAGCTCGGGCTCGTCGTGTCCAAAGGCAACCGCGACGTCTTCGAAATCGCGCGCTGTCGGATGCCCAACTCGTACAATTTCTTTTTGAGCAAGGAAGTCCCGCTGGTCGAGCGAGACCGCGTCTTCGAGATCGACGCCCGAATGCTGGCCGACGGATCGATCCGGCGCAGACCGAGCGAGTCGGAACTGGATGGGCTCGCCGCGCAGCTCGAGGCGGCCGATGTCGAAGCCGTCTCCGTCATGCTGATCAATGCCTACATCGATTCCGCGCTCGAGGAAGAGGTGGCCGAGGGTTTGGGGCGCAGGCTGAACGGCGTGCTCATCACCTGTTCCTCCGCGGTCTGGCCGGAGATTCGCGAATACGAGCGCGCCATGGCGGCGACCCTCAACGCCTATGTGCATCCCCTGATGAACCAGTACCTGTCGTTGGTCACGGACAGGTTGCGGAACCTCCAGATCTCGGCCCCGCTCTACATCAGCACATCGAACGGCGGAACCATCAGCGTGGACTCGGCCCGAAAACGCCCGGTCGAAACCCTCCTGAGTGGGCCGGCCTCAGGGGTTGTCGCGGCAAGCCGGGCCATCCGGGCCGTCGCCGTCGATCGGCCCGATGCCATTACCTTCGACATGGGCGGCACCAGCAGCGATATCGCCCTCATCGTCGACGGCGATCCCGGATACACGACACGGACCGAAATCGGCGAGCTGCCGCTGATGCTGCCGGTCGTAAACGTGGTTTCGATCGGCGCCGGCGGCGGGTCGATCCTGTGGGTCGACGAAATGGGCATCCTCAAGGTCGGTCCGCGCAGCGCCGGGGCGGCCCCGGGCCCGATCTGCTACGGCCTTGGCGGCACCGAAGCGACCATCACCGACTGCTATCTCGTCCTCGGCTATCTGGATCCCGATGGTTTCCTCGGCGGCCGGATGCAGCTCGATCGCGACGGGGCCTGCTCGGCCCTGGACGAGATCGGCCGGGCAATTGGGTTGCCGGAACCGGACCGGGCGGCGAAGGCCGCGGAAGCCGCGGTCTTCATTGCCACGGCCAAGATGGCAACGGAGCTGTTCAAGATCTTGGCGGAGAACGGCCTCGATCCGGCCGCTCTGTCTCTCGTTCCCTTCGGCGGCGCCGGCCCGGTTCATGCCAATCTTCTCGCGGCTGAGGCCAAACTGGTCCGGGTACTGGTGCCGCCTGCGGCCGGAACCTTTTGTGCCTTCGGTGCTCTGATCGCCGACTTGAAGCGCGATTTCGTACGCAGTCTGCGGAAGACCCTGGACGACGACGGCGCCGGCGGCAGCGCTCTCTGGACACTCTTCTCGGACCTTGAACGCGACGCGAATGCATGGATTCAGGGCGAAGGGAACCTGCTGGACCGTATCCGTCTCGAGCGGCAGGTCGATGCCCGATACAGTGGCCAGGCTTTCGACCTCAACGTGGAAGTCGCGGAAACGGTCAGCAGTTCGGGCGACCAAGCCACTGTCATCGAGACTTTTCACCAAGCGCACGAGCGGCTCTACGATTTTCGCGACACCGATAGCGCGGTCACGATAACCGCGGCCCGCGTGCGCGCCGTTGGACAGGTCGTCCCGATAGAAATGCCGCGGCTCGAAGCCAGCACGGCGCCGCCACAGCCGGCCGGGCGGAGGACCGTGTTTCACCAGGGCCATTGGATCGAGGCTGCAACCTATCGCCGCAGCGATCTCTCCGCCGAGCAGCGCCTTGAGGGACCTTGCATCATCGAGCAGAGCGATTCCACGCTCTGGATCCTTCCCGACTGGGCAGCCTGTGTCGATCAGAACGGCAACATTGTCATCGAAAGGCTGTGACCATGCGCCTCGACCCCGTGCTCCTCGAGATTCTCAACAACAAGACGACGGCTGCGACAGAGGAGATGGGCCTGGCCCTTCAGCGCACCGGGCGCACTCTCTATGTCAAGGAGACCGCTGACTTCTGCGCCGCCCTCGCGACCGTGGAGGGGCACTTCTTCGCCTATCCCAAGACCATCGGCGTATCGGGATTCCTCGATCTCGACTGCGGTCCGACGATCGCGGCCGTCGACGACCTCGAACCCGGTGACGTGATCATCACGAACCACCCCTACCAATCGGAAGGGCTGGCGACGCATGGGCCCGACCTGCATCTCCTGAAGCCCTACTTCCACGACGGCAGGATCGTCTGCTTCGGCTGGTCGTTCCTTCACTCCTCCGATGTCGGCGGCCGGGTTCCCAGCAGCATCTCTCCGACCAGCAAGCAGCTCTTCGAGGAAGGCTTCATGATGCCGCCCATGAAGCTGATGCGCCGCGGGGAGTTCAACGCCGACCTGCTGCGGCTGTTCAAGGCGAACTGCCGCACACCCGACGACAACATGGGCGATATCAAAGCGATGCTTGCCGCCCTCAATGTCGGCCAGCGCCGCGTCGCGGCGATCATCGAGCAGCATGGTGTCGAGGCCTTCGAAACAGGCCAGCGGGATCTGATCGACTATGCCGCGCGCAAAGCCAAGGCGGTTCTGAAGAAGATCCCCAACGGCACGCACCGCTTCACGGACTATCTAGACAACGACATGGTCAGTGACTTTCCGGTTCGGCTTCAAGTGGCCCTGAAGGCCAGCGACGGACAGGTCACCCTGGACTTCACCGGCAGCGACCCCCAGGTCGAGGCAGCATTGAATGTGCCGACCATGGGCAAGCGCCACGCTTGGCTCACGGTCCGCATCGGCGCCTTCATCCTGAGCCACGATGAGACGATCCCCTATAACAGCGGCATCTTCTCGGACATAGACGTGGTGGTTCCACGCGGCTGCATCCTCAACCCTCGATTCCCGGCTGCGGTCGGCGTACGCCACGCCACGGCAATCCGAGTCAACGACCTGCTCAACGGCGCCTTGGGCGTCGCCCTGCCCGATACAATGCCGGCCTGCAGCGGCGGCGTCATGATTCCGCTCGTGCTCGCCGAAGACGACCCCTTGTCCGGCCGGTCCAAGGTCAGCGTCGTGGAGCCCTTGATCGGCGGCACCGGCGCGCGCCTGGGCGCGGACGGTGTCGACGGTCGCGACAGCAGTATCTCCAACATGGCCAACAATCCCATTGAGATGGTCGAGGCGGACTCCGGCGTCGTCATCCAGGAGTACGCCCTGAGATGCGACAGCGGCGGTGCCGGCAAGTGGCGCGGTGGCGTTGGCTTGACACTGACCGTCGAGATCCTGAACCAAGGCGGACAGATCCTGGCTCGTGGCATGGAGCGATCCCGGTTTCGGCCCTGGGGTCGAAACGGCGGACGAGCTGCGGCGGCGGCCCACACCGTCCTCAATATCGGCTCCAATCACGAGCGCGACATCGGCAAGATCGACGTTCTCTCCGTCGACAAGGGCGACCGTCTGACCGTGATGACTCCGGGCGGCGGCGGTTTCGGAGACCCCTTCGAACGCGACCCCGCCTTGGTCGCACAAGACGTGCGTCAGGGCCTTGTCAGCGAGGATACGGCGCGCCTCGACTTCGGGGTCGCCATCGACAACGGAACAGTCGATATGGCGGAAACCGGCCGCCTGCGGGAACGCGGGTCCGGCCCGGAGGCGAAACACCATGACTTCGGCGAAGCGCGGGATGCTTGGGACACAGCGATCGACGCCGCTTCAATGGACGAACTCAACAGCATTCTTATCCGCCTGCCGCCGTCGCTCTGCCAGCGCCAGCGCCAGGAAATCCTGGCCTCGGTAGCTCAAGAGCTCAATCCCGCGAATCTCGAAGCTGCGGCACCGCGCATCGGCCTCGCCGATAGGCTCGTGGCGCTGCGCCGTATGGTCGAAGAGGAGCGTCCATCTGGCGATCGTTAGGCCGCATTCGAGGATACTCGAAAGCGGCCGGCCCGCCGTCGATCAACAACCAGACTCAGGGAGACTGCATGATGCAACACAAGACACGACGACAAGTCCTCAAGGGGGCCACCACTCTCGGCCTCCTCGGCATGGCACCCTACAAGAAGCTTCTGGCGCAAACCTCTCAGATTACCGTGACGAGCTTCGGCGGCATTTGGGAGGAAGCCGTCCGCGACATCTTTGTCGCCGAGTTCACGAAGAGAACGGGCGTCAACGCGGAGGTGCAGATCGGCGGCCCCTCTCAATGGATGAGTCAGATCGAAGCCAACCTGCAATCGCCCCCGATCGATGTCCTGGTCAACACGATCGACCTGGCCCTCATTGCCGGCAAGACCGGTCTGGTCGAGAAGATCACCGTCGACAAGGCACCCAACCTGGCAAAGATCCCATCTCGATTCACCGATGTTGTCGATGGGTGGGGCACCTGCTTCGACTACGGCGCCGCCGGTCTCGCCTACAATCGCGAGCGGCTTCCCAATCCGCCGAAGAGCTTCGTCGAGTTCGTCGACCGCTGCGCGGCGGGCGAGTTCGTGGCTTCGCTGCCCAGCATCGCCTATTCGCCGACCCCGCAGATCCTGCTTTGGTCTCTTGCCGACGTCTTCGGCGGTGGCGTCGATAACCTCGATCCGGCTTTCGAGGCGATCAAGCGCATGCGCGACAACGCCGTGTTCTACGGCGGCGCGACGGAGTTTCTCAATCACCTGGCCAGCGGAGAAGCCGATATCGGAATCTACTGGGACGGCCGCACTTGGGCCTACTATGACACCGGGGCGACCTGGATCGATTTCATCAACCCGACAGAGGGCGCGGTGATGAATCCGGTTGTCGTCCAGAAGGTCAAGAATTCGCCGGACGTGGCCTGGGACTACATCGACGTTATGCTCGATGCCGCCCCGCAAACGCGCTTCGCCGAGGTTCTCAACTATGGCGTCACGAACGTCGACGTGGTCTACCCGCCGGAGCTCGAAAAGCGAATCACCGATTGGGAGGCCACGCGCTGGCCCCCGTTCGCCGAGTTCGGCCCCCTGATCTCGGAGTGGGTTGACCGCTGGAACCGCGAAATCGGTACCTGATATCCGAGTCCGGCAAACCCAGCATGACCGCGGAAGCGGAAACGACGAGCGGGCGACGGCGTGCCGCTCAGAAGGTCAAGACTAAGCTCCGCGCCTATAGCCCGGTAGGCCTGAATTGGGTCTGGCCTGCCGGGCTCTTTCTCTGCGCGTTCTTCTTGGCGCCATTGGTCGAAGTGGGGCGGCGCAGCTTCGAGGCGTCGCGCGGCGCCGAGACCGGGTTTGTGCTCTCCCAGTACGACCGGCTGCTGTTCGACAGCTTCTACCTTGGCGTCATCGGCGAGACGATCGGCCTTAGCCTCGTCACCACGATCGTCTGCGTCCTCATCGGTTATCCCGTAGCCTACTTCATGGTGCGCCATGCCGGACGCTGGCACAGCGTGATCATCTTCCTGCTGATCACGCCTTTGCTGACGTCGATCATCATGCGGACCTATGGCTGGAGAGTCATCCTGGCCCGGCGTGGACTCGTCAACGAGACCCTGATGGACCTCGGCCTGATCGACGCGCCGCTGCGCTGGCTGAACAGCCCGGAAGCGATCGTCATCGGCCTCGTGCACGTGCTGGTGCCCTTCATGGTGCTGTCGATCGCCGCGGTGCTTCAGGGAATCGACAGGTCCTTGGAGGAAAGCGCCCGAATCCTGGGTGCCAGCCGCCCGCGCACCTTCTGGCGGGTCACCCTGCCCCTCAGCCTCGACGGCGTCGGCACCGGGGCGATCCTGGTCTTCATGCTGGCCAATGGCAGCTTCGTAACGCTGCTGCTGCTTGGCGGTGGGACGCTTCAAACGCTGCCACTGCTGATCTATCAGCAGTTCAACATAACGCGAGATTTCGCCTTCGCCGCGGCGATGAGCAACGTGCTCCTGGTCCTCGCCGTTGCGTGTCTCTACCTGCAGCTTCGGCTGATCAAGCGCCGGGGCGTGATCGGATGAGCGCAGGGTCGCACAGCGCGCCGACGGGCGAACGCCAGGAACGCTTTGTTCTCGCGATCGTCGTCGTTGCCTTCTTCGTCTTCATGCTGGCGCCGATCCTGATCGTTGTCGTGGTCTCCTTCACGGAAGTCGACTATGTCGCTTTCCCGATCACGGGATTCTCGCTTCGCTGGTTTCATCGCATCGTCGAATATCGACCTTTCATCGACGCGCTGGTCGTGACGATACAGGTCGCGGTGCTATCCACGGCCCTGGCCTGCTTGATCGGCGTGCCCGCGGCGCTCGCCCTGGTCCGCAGCCGTGCCAAGAGCGCCGAATCCCTGATGACGTTCCTCCTGTCGCCCTTGTCGATGCCGATGATCGTCCTCGGCCTCGGCCTGCTGTTCTACTTGTCCTGGATCGGCCTCGGCATCTCCATGACCTCGCTGGTGATCGCCCATACGATCGTCAGCCTGCCCTACATCATTCGCACCGTGGCCGGAGTCTACCGCGGTGTGTCTCGGGACTTCGAGGAGGGAGCGGCGATCCTCGGCGCCAACCGGTGGCAGATTTTTCATCGCATCACCTTGCCGCAGATCAAGCCCGGGATCTTCGCCGGCGCCACCTTTTCGATCCTGATCTCGGTGGACAACCTGCCGATCTCCTTCTTCTTCGGCAGCACCACGACCAACACCCTCCCCGTCGTGATGCTGAGCTACCTGGAGCACCAGTTCGATCCATCGATAGCCGCGCTCAGCACGGTTCAGCTCGCGATCGCGGTCGTCGGCCTGGCGGTGGTCGAACGGCTTTATGGCCTGCGTCACATGGGAACGCCGACATGAGCACCGCCCAGATACAGGTCGCGGTACTGGGCGCCCGCAGCCTCTTGGGCCAATATCTGCTGCAACGCCTCGACCGGCACACGACTTTCACGGTCACTGCACTGGCCGATCTCGACACGGCCGGCGGACGCAGCTACGGCGAGGCGGTCACCTGGCGGCACCCCCGTCCGATGCCACGAGACCTGCGGACATTGCCGCTCCATCGCAGCGAAGACGCGCTCAGTTGCGATCTCGTGCTGTCCCTGCTGCCCGACGGCCAGGCCGAAGCGAGCGAGCGTAGCCTGGCGCGCCGCGGCCACACCGTAGTCACGCACGCGGAAGACCTTCGCCTGGCAGAGGATGTTCCCTTGATCCTGCCCGGGGTGAATGGCGAGGCGGCCGTCCGTGATGACGCGGCGCGCGATCGCGGTCGTGCCGGTGGCGAGCCTGAGGGCGGACGCATCTATGCGACGCCCAACTGTACGACCGTCCTTTTGGGCTTGCCGCTCAAGGCGCTCGATCAGGCGTTTGGGATCGAGGCGGTGACCGTGACCGCTCTACAGGCCGTATCCGGCGCGGATCTGCCCGGACTGCCGTGGTTTTCCATTCATGACACTCTGATGACCAGCCTGCGAGGCGAAGAAGCGGCGCTCGAGTCGGAAACGAGGCGGCTCTTCGGCGCCGCCTTTCCAATATCGGTGCAGGCGGTCCGCGTGCCGGTGACCCGAGGCCATGCCCTGGCGGTATCCGTGGCGCTTCGCAAGAAGGCGACGCCGGACGAAGCGCAAGCGGCGCTCGATGCTTATGGCACCGACCCTCCGGTCCAGCACTGCGACTCGCCCAGCCGACCGATCAAGGTCGTGGCGAGACCTCCGGCCGGCTGGCGCGACAGCTTGGACCACGGTACTGGCGACACGATACTCGTCAGCGCGCTGTCACGCTGTCCGGTTGCCGATCTGCGGTTCGTCGTCAGCGGCGACAATCTTCACCGGGGCGTCGTGACGACCATGCTGAGCGTCGCCGAACTGCTGGCGCCGACCGGCATCAAGTTCCCGACATGAGCGCACGACCGACGATGGCGACCGCCCTAGACCACGTCGTCCTCCTGGTCACGGACCTCGACAGGGCGGCCCAGGGTTTCAGTCAGATGGGCTTCGTCGTTACGCCGGAGTCTCGCCATTCCATAGGCAGCCGGAACCGATGCGTCATGCTGGCGGACCGTAGCTATATCGAGCTGCTCGACATCACCGAGCGGCGTGGCGGAGACAGCGACTTCCACGAGCTGATGAGGCGCGGCGGTGGCTTGGCCGGACTCGCGTTCCGCGCGGACTCCTTGGCCCAGACGCGCCGACGACTTGCGGCGGACGGGATTCCAACACGGGAAATCCAGCACTTCAGCCGACCTATCGGGACTGGCGAGCGAATGGAACTGGCGGAGTGCGCCGTCTGTCACATCCCCTTGGAGGTCAGTGGGGATTACAAACTCTTCTACTGCGACCAACTGACGCCTGACCGGCTCTGGACCGACGAGACGACGGCACACCCCAACGGCGCCGACGCCTTGGTCGGCGTGCGGCTCGCCGTGTCCGAGCCGCTTCACTTCGCCACTTCCCTCAATAGCGTTCTAGGCAATCGTCAGTCCGCCCAGACCGAGACTCTGGAAGACGCCGCCGGACGCCGGTTCGGTCTGGAACAGCGCGGACAGGATACGACCGGCGCGACGCTGGAGCTGACAGTGCCGGATTGCCAAGCCCTGGCCGACCGCCTGCGGGCCAAGAGCATCGACCACCGAATCGCGGCGAACGGCAGTCTTTCCATCCCGGCAACTGCCGTACACGACGTCCGCCTGGTCCTTTCACCGCAGCGGCCAAAGGAGGATACGGAATGACCGATGTCGGCAGTCTCTCGGCGTCCGTCGAGAAACCGCTTGGGAACGAGACTGTGCGCGCTGACTGGGACCGCCGTGCCGAAGCGCTCTTTCCCGGCGGTGGCATTAGCGGCTATGCCTTACCTCAAGATGTCCGTTTCGTCTTTCGGCGCGGCAGCGGGTCGCAGCTGGAGAGCGTCGACGGCCGCTGGTTCGTCGACTACGTCGCCGGCGCCGGGGTCAATATTCTGGGACACGGCCATCCCGCCGTCATCGAAGCGGCACGACGTCAGATCGAGACTGGCTTTCATTCCTTCGGTGCCCTTTGCGATGTCACGATCGAGCTTGCCGAGAAGCTGGTGGAGATCATTCCCTGCGCCGAGAAGGTCGTCTTCACGACCACCGGGTCGGAGGCGATGTTCTATGCCATGCGCATTGCCCGCGCCGCCACGGGCAAGGACCGAGTCCTGAAGTTCGAGGGCGCCTATCACGGCAACCACGACTATTCGGCGGTCAGCATGTTTCCCAGGGCGCAAGCCAACTACCCCATGGGAAGCCTCGACAGCGGCGGAATTCCGGAAACGTTGGCGGAAACCGTGCTGGTTGCACCCTACAACGATCTGGAGACCACAACCCGTATCGTGGAAGCCCATGCCGGCGAGCTCGCCGCGATCGTGGTCGAGCCGTTACAGCGCGTCATCTTCCCGGAACCCGATTTCCTGCCGGGCTTGCGCGCGCTTTGCGACAGGCTCGGGATCGTTCTGATCTTCGAC
>JAKSDN010000712.1 GCA_022360075.1 Kiloniellales bacterium
CGGAGGCCGAGGGCGACGCCAAGCGGGACCGGGTGGCCGATACGGTGTTCTCGGAGAAGTTCCTGATCAAGCGGCCGCTGCTCCAGGCAATCGAGGGCGACGAAGACGCGCCGCCGGTGCTGCTGATCGACGAGCTCGACCGCACCGACGAGCCCTTCGAAGCCTTCCTGCTCGAGGTGCTCTCGGACTATCAGATCACCATCCCCGAGCTCGGCACGATCAAGGCGCCCGAGCCGCCCTTGGTGATCATCACCTCGAACCGCACGCGCGAGATCCACGACGCCCTGAAACGCCGCTGCTTCTACCACTGGCTCGACTATCCCGATGCCGCGCGCGAGCTTGAGATCCTCCGGGTCAAGGCGCCCGACGCACCCGCCGCCCTGTCGCGCCAGGTCGTGGCCTTCGTCCAGGCGCTGCGCCAGGAAGACCTGTTCAAGCTGCCGGGCGTGGCCGAGACCATCGACTGGGCCGACGCCCTCACCCAGCTCGACAAGATCGCCCTCGACCCGGCCGCCATCGACGACACCCTGGGCGTGCTGCTCAAGTATCAGGACGACATCGCCAAGATGCAGGGCAGCGAGGCCGCGCGCATCCTCGACCAGGTGCGCCAGGAAATGGCGGCGGAGCCCGCTGCGGGATAGCGCGATGGCGGAGCGGCCCGGCAGCGAATCCCCGAACGGCGGCGCGCCGATCATCCTGTCGTTCGAGGACGCGCCGCTGCGCAGCGGCCGGCTGGTCGAGAACCTGATGTATTTCGCGCGCAGCCTGCGCGCCGCCGGCCTGCCGGTGGGACCGGGCAAGGTGCTGGCGGCGATCGACGCCGTCGAGGCCGTCGGCATTCGCCGGCGCGACGACTTCTACTGGGCCCTGCACGCGGTCTTCGTCAACCGGCGGGACCAGCAGGAGATCTTCGACCAGGCCTTCCACGTCTTCTGGCGCAACCCGAAGATCCTGGAAAAGATGATGCACCTGCTGCTGCCCGAGACCGTCATGTCCGGGGCGAAGGACAGCGAGCAGGACTCCACGCTGAGCAAGCGCGTCGCCGACGCCTTCCTGAGCGGCGAGGCGGCGCAGCGCGAGGCCAACGACAGCGACGAGGTCGAGATCGAGTTCGACGCCGTGCTGACCTGGTCCGACCAGGAGGTGCTGCGCAGCCAGGACTTCGAGAAGATGTCGGCCGAGGAGATCGCGCTCGCCAAAAAAGCGATCGCCGCCATGCGCTTGCCGATCCTCGACCTGCCGACGCGGCGCTTCCGGCCCGACCCGGCCGGCCGCCGGGCCGACCTGCGCGCCTCCATGCGCGCCGCCCTGCGCTCCGGCCACGACCTGATCCCGCTGCGCTGGAAACGCCGGCGGCGACGCCATCCGCCGCTGGTCATGCTGTGCGACATCTCCGGCTCGATGAGCCGCTATTCGCGCATGCTGCTGCACTTCATGCACGCGATCACCAACGACCGCGACCGGGTGCACACCTTCCTGTTCGGCACGAGGCTGACCAACATCA
>JAKSDN010001225.1 GCA_022360075.1 Kiloniellales bacterium
CAGGATCCCTGTCGCGTTCCGGTCGACAACGGCCTAGTATGCAAGCCATGAAAACCACACGCAGGAAATCCGAGGAAACAACCAACGGTCGTGACGCGCCCGCCTACACGGTCGCCGAGGCAGCCCACTACCTGCGACTGCCGGCCGCGACATTGCGCTCCTGGGCGCTAGGGCGCCAATACCCGACGGCGGAGGGAGGAGCTCGGTTTCGTCCCCTGATCCGGCCCGCATCGCGAAGGCCACCCCTGCTCTCTTTCTGCAATCTGATCGAAGCCCACGTCCTGCGGTCGCTGCGGACCGAGCACGGCGTGTCAGTCCTGGCACTGCGAAGGGCCCTCAACTTCGCTGAAAAGGAGTTGGGTATCAAAAGACTGCTGCTCCGGCCTGAATTGCGCACGACCGCCGGAAGTCTCTTTCTCGAGAAATACGGCGCGCTGATCGAGTTGTCCGCATCAGGCCAGCTCGCCATGCGGCGCGTGCTTCAGGAGCATCTTAAGCGCATTGAGTGGGACTCCTCGAGATTCCCTGTGCAGCTTTACCCGTTCTTGCCCACCGGAGAGGCCCAAAAAGAACGCCCGATCGTGATCGACGCCCGCGTCGCCTTCGGACGACCCGTTCTTGCCAGCAAGAGCATATCCACCCGCGCGATCGCCGATCGGATCGACGCCGGCGAGCCGGTGGCCGACGTCGCCGCGGATTATGGGCTCGATGCGATAGAAATCGAACAGGCCGCCGTCTACGAGCGGGCCGCTTGAGCTTTGTCTATTTCACGGATCGCGATCTCGGGACTCGGTTCCCGGACATCTTGCAGGACGCCGGGTTGACGGTAGAGAGGCACGCTGATCATTTCGTCCACAATGCACCCGACGAAGAATGGCTTGCGGAGGTCAGCCGGCGGGGCTGGATCGCGCTCACCCATAACCTTCGTATCCGCTATGTTCCAAACGAACGCCAAGCGGTGATCGACCATCGCGTTTCCTTGCTCGTCATCGTGGGCCATGCACCGTTTCCGGACCTCGCCCAGAGCTTCGTGGCGACGCTACCCCGAATTGAACGATTCCTCGAACGACACGAACCGCCCTTTATCGCCAAGGTCTATCGTCCCTCCCCTGCGGAAACCGCCCGCCGCGCGACAGCACGTGGACGGATCGAACTGTGGTATCCGCAGGAACGGTAACCGACGGTTTAGCCGGTGGTTTTCGGTATTGGGTCCGAGGAATTCCGATGTATTGGATTGAGCCATTGAGGGTATCTACCCGCGCTGAGGTTAGGTATCTCCTGCATCTGGCCAATTTCGTCCAATGTCTAGATGCCTCCCATCGGAGAGGCCCCCGGCTTGACGGCCTGATGGCTGGTACCTGACCCAAAGCGGGTATCGCGCCAGGGTCGGATCTCGTTGACTATGCCTTGCCCCAAGACCTGGCCTTATCCAAGTCTTGTGGGAGTGACGAAGGGGATTAGGCCATGACCCAGACCGTTCCAGCGAGTCTCAAAGAGGCTGCGGTGCGCAGTGCCTGCGACAGCGACGCGTTACGCCGCTTTGCCCAGCACCTTCAGGGACTGCCGCCCTATCGAGCCGCGCGCATCAATCCCTTCGAGTTCGCCGATGCGGCCGGAGTCGGCTCGGAGACGGCGCTCGACCTCTTCGTGCACGGCGCCAAGCTCGGCCTGTTCGATCTCGAGTGGGGCATGGTCTGCCCGCTGTGCGGCGGCATTACCCATAGCGTGGCCGAGCTCGACCG
>JAKSDN010000572.1 GCA_022360075.1 Kiloniellales bacterium
AAGAAGCTCATCGACATGCGCGCTCCGGAGGTCATCCTCCGCAACGAGAAGCGCATGCTGCAGGAGGCGGTAGACGCGCTCTTCGACAACGGGCGTCGCTCGAAGGCGATCCGGGGTCGGGGCAAGCGGCCGCTCAAGTCGCTCTCCGACATGCTCAAGGGCAAGCAGGGCCGCTTCCGTCAGAACCTGCTCGGCAAGCGCGTCGACTACTCCGGCCGCTCGGTCATCGTCGTCGGGCCGGAGCTGCTGCTGCACCAGTGCGGCCTGCCCAAGAAGATGGCGCTCGAGCTCTTCAAGCCCTTCATCTACTCGAAGCTCGAGCTCTATGGCATGGCCTCGACGATCAAGGCGGCCAAGCGCATGGTCGAGAAGGAGCGCCCCGAGGTCTGGGACATCCTGGAAGAGGTGATCCGCGAGCATCCGGTCCTGCTGAACCGCGCGCCGACGCTGCATCGCCTGGGCATCCAGGCCTTCGAGCCGGTGCTGATCGAGGGTAAGGCGATCCAGCTCCATCCGCTGGTCTGCACCGCCTTCAACGCCGATTTCGACGGCGACCAGATGGCCGTGCACGTGCCGCTTTCGCTGGAGGCCCAGCTCGAGGCGCGCGTGCTGATGATGTCGACCAACAACATCCTCTCGCCGGCCAGCGGCAAGCCGATCATCGTGCCCTCGCAGGACATCGTCCTCGGCCTCTACTACCTGTCTCTCGAGGCGGATGGCGAGCCCGGCGAAGGCATGGTGTTTGCCGATCTCGGCGAGATCGAGCACGCGCTCGAGCACGATGCGGTGACTCTGCACAGCAAAATCAAGGCGCGCTACCGGAACGTCGATGCCGAGGGCAATCCCTTCACGGAGATCGTCGATTCGACGCCCGGACGCATGCTCATGTCCGAGGTCTTTCCGCGCAATCCCGCGGTGCCCTTCAGCCTCTTGAACCGGGTGCTGACCAAGAAGGAGATCACCGAGGTCATCGACGTCGTCTACCGCCACTGCGGCCAGAAGGAGACGGTCATCTTCGCCGACCGGATCATGGCGCTCGGCTTCGGCCATGCCTGCAAGGCCGGCATCTCCTTCGGCAAGGACGACCTGCAGGTGCCCGATGCCAAGCACGGACTGGTCGACGAGGCCCAGCAGCAGGTCAAGGAGTTCGAGCAGCAGTATCTCGACGGCCTGATCACGCGGGGCGAGAAGTACAACAAGGTGGTCGACGTCTGGTCGAACTGCACGGACCGGGTGGCCGACGAGATGATGAAGGTCATCTCCGAGGGCAAGGGCAGCAACGTCAACTCGGTCTACATGATGGCGCACTCCGGCGCGCGTGGCTCGGCGGCGCAGATCAAGCAGCTCGCCGGCATGCGTGGCCTGATGGCCAAGCCTTCGGGCGAGATCATCGAGACGCCGATCATCTCCAACTTCAAGGAAGGCCTCACCGTGCTCGAGTACTTCAACTCGACCCACGGCGCCCGCAAGGGTCTGGCCGATACCGCCTTGAAGACGGCGAACTCGGGCTACCTGACGCGCCGCCTGGTCGACGTCGCCCAGGACGCGATCGTCATCGAGCGGGACTGCGAGACCAAGCGCGGCCTGACGGTCAAAGCGGTGATCGAGGGTGGCGAGATCATCGCCCAGCTCGCCGAGCGGATTCTCGGTCGCACAGCGGCCGACGAGGTGGTCGATCCGCTTTCGGGCGAGGTGATCGTTGCGGCCGGCGGCCTGATCGACGAGCGCATCGCCGAGGAGATCGAGCGCGCCGGCATCGACGTGGTGAAGATTCGTTCGGCCCTGACCTGCGAGTCGCGCGGCGGCGTCTGCTCCATGTGCTACGGCCGCGATTTGGCCCGGGGCACGGCGGTCAACGTCGGCGAGGCCGTCGGCGTGATCGCGGCGCAGTCGATCGGCGAGCCGGGCACGCAGCTCACCATGCGGACCTTCCACATCGGCGGCGCAGCGCAGCGCGGCGCCGAGCAGTCCAGCGTCGAGGCGCCGGTCGACGCCAAGGTGGTGATCAAAAACCGCAACCTGGTGACCAACTCCGAGGGCATCCCCGTGGTGATGGGGCGCAATCTGGAGCTGGTTCTGACCGACGAGTCGGGCCGCGAGCGGGCGCATCACCGCGTGCCCTACGGTGCCAAGCTGCTGGTCGACGACGGCGTCGAGGTCGAGCGCGGCCAGACCCTGGCCGAGTGGGACCCCTATACCCTGCCGATCATCACCGAGAAGGAGGGTATCGCCAACTACGTCGACCTGACCGAGGGCGTCTCCATGCGCGAGATCCTCGACGAGACGACCGGCATCTCCAACCGTGTCGTGATCGACTGGAAGCAGCAGCCCAAGGGCAGCGATCTGCGGCCGCGGGTCACGCTGCGCGACGAGGACGGCAACGTGGTCACCTTGGCCAACGGCCTGGAGGCGCGCTACTTCATGTCGGTCGATGCGATCCTGTCGGTCGACAACGGCGCCCACGTGAAGGCGGGCGACGTGATCGCGCGTATCCCGCGTGAGACCTCGAAGACCCGCGACATCACGGGCGGCCTGCCGCGCGTGGCGGAGCTGTTCGAGGCGCGCAAACCCAAGGACTACGCGATCATCAGCGAGTCCGCCGGCCGGGTCGAGTTCGGCAAGGACTACAAGACCAAGCGGCGGATCCTCGTGGTGCCCGAGGACGGCGAAGGCGAGTCGACCGAGTACCTGATCCCCAAGGGCAAGCACATCTCGGTCCAGGAGGGCGACTACGTCGAGAAGGGCGACCTTCTCATGGACGGTAATCCCGTGCCGCACGACATCCTGGAGGTGCTGGGCGTCGAGGCCTTGGCAGACTATCTGATCAACGAGATCCAGAGCGTCTACCGGCTGCAGGGCGTCAAGATCAATGACAAGCACATCGAGGTGATCTGCCGTCAGATGCTGCAGAAGGTCGAGGTCACGGCGCCGGGCGACACCACCTTCCTGGTCGGCGAGCAGGCCGACCGCGAGGAGTTCGAGATCGTCAACCAGCGCATGGCCGACGAGGAGTTCGACGTGGCCGGCGGCAAGCCGGTGCTCCAGGGCATCACCAAGGCGAGCCTGCAGACCCGCTCGTTCATCTCCGCCGCCTCTTTCCAGGAGACGACGCGGGTGCTGACCGAAGCCGCGGTTCAGGGCAAGGCGGACGACCTCCTGGGTCTCAAGGAGA
>JAKSDN010001127.1 GCA_022360075.1 Kiloniellales bacterium
ACGTAACCGACATCGCCAGTCCGCTGCCACGCGTACCTGGCTGTTGGCAGCTCCGGACGTGCCGGATCCCAGTATCCCGGCGAGACACCATCGCCCCGGAATGCAATTTCTCCGGTCTCGCCGCGGGCGGCCTGTTCATCCGTCTGCGGCCGGAGAATGGCCAGCTCAGAGTTGTTGCGACTGGGATAGCCATGCATGTCAAAACGGCGATCCGTCAGCCTGTTATAGGCGATGCCGCCTTCGGTCCGGCTGTACCCCTGTAGGAAAACGCCACCCAGCCTGCGTTCATATTCCTTGAAGAGGCCGCTGTCCGCCGAATGGCCCCCGCCCCAGGTGAACCGCATGGTTTGATCACGATATTCGAACATGTCTGGAGCAGCACGCACAAGGTCAACGACAATGGTCGTCACGAGGTGGGTATAGGTAGTTTTCTCGCGCTTGATCGTCGCGACAAATTCCTGGAGATCCCATTTCTCCATCAGGAAGACGGACGCACCGGCATAGACGGCGTTCGTGAACACACTCAACCCGCCGGTATGGAACATTGGCGAAACCCCGATACCGATATCGTTTGCGCTCATTTCGAACCGATCGACCATAGTTGCGGCAATCGCGGCGCGCATTCCATGCGTGTGGATAGCCGCCTTGGGCGTTCCGGTCGTCCCGGAGGTGTAGAGAAGGTTCGAGATATCGACCGATTGCCGTCCGAGGCTAGCGAATTCGGGAGACGCGTCATTGAGTTGAGACCAGAACGAGCCCTCGCAACGGCCCTCTTCGATCATCAGGGTCCGTGACACGAGGCTTGAGGGAATCTTTGGCGTCAATGCCGACTTTGTTACCAGCAGGGACGGCTGGCAGTGGGTGAGAACCGCGTCAAGTTCGGCAGCCTTCAGGCGCCAGTTGATGGGAACGGCGATGGAACCCGCCTTGAGGGTGCCAAGGAAGCCAATAGCCAGTTCCACTCGGTTGGGCAGAATGAATGCGACGCGATCGCCGTCTTTCACGCCGGAGTGAGTCAGCAGGTTGGCAAAGCGATTGGCGGCCCTGTCCAGTTCGCCATAGTTCAATCGCAACCGTGGATCGGCAACCGCCGGCGCTTGCGGATAGCTCCGCGCATGCATCTCGGGAAAATGCCCAAAGTTCATGGCGACGTGTCGGCGCCCTTCGGCGGCAAGTCTATCAACTATGGTTTCTGGGCTTCCAACTCGGCGATGAAATCTACGACTTTGTACCCAGTCTTGCCCCAGGTCGTCACGCCGCACACATGCATGACCTGCATGCATCCTTCCGCCAGCTCGCGGCTTGTCATGCCGGCCTCGAAAGCGGCGCGGCCATGATTTTTGGCGCCTTCTAGATTGCCGGTCACAATGTCCAGCAGGGTGTACAGCATCTCCTTCGTCTTGAGATCGAGATGGCCTTCGGCGGGATCCGATTGATAAACAGTTTCGCGGAACTGCAAATAGCCGGAGAAATGATCGGGAACGAACTGCATCATCGCTCTGATGGGTTCAGGTATGTTTCCCAACGTTTCCATGAAATGAGCTTTGCCCCGCTCGACGGACGCTTCGATATCCGTTTTTTTCATGCCCTGTCCCTTCTGTAAGCTTCTCGTTCAGCCGATCTTGAGAGTCTCTGGCGGGCCAAATTGTACGAGGCTCGCCACCGGACAATCCTCACCACACGCCCCTGATAGTTGTTCCGCCAATCACCACCATCCTGCATTTTGCCAACAGCATCAGCGGCACGACTGGCTCGGAACCGTAAGGTCATTTAGGACATACTGTTTCTTAATATGAAACCATCTTTCAGTTGGTGCAATGTTTTTTATCCGAGGGGTCTTGCCACATAAACCTCAGCAGCTTGCGGCTTGGGCGGTTGGGAGCCGAGGTCAGGCCGCCGCGCTTGTGCTCCGCCACGCGCTTGTGCTCTGCCAAACGTCGAACGATGTGGTTCCAAGCTCTTTGTACATGGATCGTTTGAGAAGGTGGCGTTGGTCGTAGTAAGGTGTTGTAGGTCGCGGATTGGTTGTTGAGGAGGCGTTGCGCCGATCCGGATGACGTGAACCTTTGCTGTTTGCGCTCCCGACACCGAACCGGCTGATGCGAGCTCTCGGCTCTGTTGTTGGCCCTCAGACCGCGATCATGTTCTGCCACAAGGCCCATAGCTCGGAAGGCTGCGAGGTAAGGCCGAAGTTTGCCTGTCACGGTCCTGCCGAGTGCGAAGCCCTGCTTCTTGAGCTGCTTTTCCATTGGCTTTCCAGCGGCTTCGGCGTTGCATCGGCTTTGGGTCAGGACGTCCGGAGCCTCGCCTTGATGGTCGACGGCGCGCCGGAATCAATAGCGCTTCCGCCGGATGATGATCACCATCTCCTCGAGGTGCCAGTGATCGCTGGGCCTCGGCCGGGTCCGCCGCAGTTTGGCGGCGATGACGGTTCCAAACCTCAGGAACCAGCGGTGAATCATGCGGAGCACCGCGCTTGGGACCGCAGCCGACGGCCAAGCCCCGCTCGACAAGCACCTCCTCGACATCGCGGAAGCTCAAAGTGACCCTGGCATAGAGCCGGATCGCGTCGCGTGGCGGATGATGTCGGACGGGACGCGGTGACGCTTGAACGAGAGCTGGCGCGCTGACCAGCCCAAGATCGGACCCGCTTCCCGGCCAGCCCCGTTTACCTGTCAATGCCGGCCCACCAGCCCGCCAGCTATATACGAAACACTGTTTCTGACTTGGAAACAGTGTAGGGTTATGTTTATATGCAGTATCTCCGTCGATCGCCAACAGGTGCGCCCCATGGAAAGGGAAAGCCCATCTAGCGAAATGGCACTTCCCGATGTCATGCCCTCGCACTGGATCAACTACACCAGCCCGGCGCAAACCGTGATCCTGAAGCCAGATGCGATCGCAGAGATGCCGGGGGCGATTCGCACAATGGGTCTCGAACGCCTGTTGCTCGTTTGCGGCGGAAACACCCGCAAGAGCGCGATCTACTCGTTGGTTTGCGATGCGCTCGGCGATCGCGTCGCCGACATCTATGACGAGGTGGTTGAGCACTCGGGAACGGAAACGGTCATGCGTGGCGCGGATATTGCGCGGCAGGCTTCGATCGACGGACTGGTCGCGGTCGGCGGCGGCAGCGCATCGGATACTGCGAAGGCAATCGCCATCCTATTGGCGGAAGGCGGCGATATTGGCGAGCACGCCTCGACTTTCATACCGCCGGACAAATTCTATCCTAATGAACTTCGCCAACCGAAATTGCCGGTCATTGCCGTTCCCACGACCGCCTCCGCAGCAGAGGTGACGCCAGGCCTAGGCATTCGCAACGATGAGGGCCGAAAGCTCCTGTTCTGGGATGTGAAACTGGCGGCGCGGCTGATCATTCTCGACTCCACGGCCAATGTTCACGTGCCAGCAAGCCTCATGGCATCGACCGCGATGAATGCCTTGGCGCATTGCGCCGAGGGTTTGTATTCAAGACAGCGCAACCCGATTTCCGAGGGGCTGGCGCTTCAGGGAATCCGGATTCTGAGCGAGTCCATCCTGCCCATGGTCGCCGAGCCGTCCAACGCCGATCATCGCTCTGGCGTGCTCGCCGGCGCGCATATTTCGGGAATTGTGATCTCGAATGCGCGTGTCGGTATTCACCATGCGGTTTGCCATTGTCTGGGGGCCCATGGTGGCCTGTCTCACGGCACCGCCAATTCGATCATGCTACCGCATGCCCTTCGCTACAATCGAGAGGTCGCCGCTGAGCAGCTGGGTAAACTGGCTGAAGCCATGGGCGTCGATACGCACGGAATGACATCGCAGGAAGCTGCGGATGCGGGAATCGATGCCGTTTGCCGCCTCCAGGATCAGGCAAAGGTGCCACGCCGATTGCGAGACTCTGGGCTGGACAAGGCACTCTTGCCGGATATCGCGGAACAGACAATGCGCGACAGGGGGCTCTTTTTCAATCCGAGAAGAACCGCGTCCGCCCGACAGGTCGAACAGCTTCTGGAGGAGGCGTGGTGATGTTTGGACAGCAGGAGAGGTCAGGGAAGGCCCTCAAGGAATTGCTGCCATGACCCGCGCGCTTCGATCTCCGATCCTGGGAACGGATGCGCTTGCCGAGGCGAAAGCGAGGATTGGCGAGCAATTCAATATCGAGCAATGGAATTATGAAGCTACACGAGACGTTATCCGGCACTACGCCTGGGGCATCGGGGACGACAATCCGCTCTACTGCGATCCCGACTACGCGGCTGGAACCGACTGGGGCGGGATCATTGCTCCGCCCACTTTTCTGTACAGCGTGTTCGATGCGGTCGTGGCGCCCGGCCTTCCCGACATCCAGTGGATCTATTCCGGAGCGGACTGGGTTTTCCACGAACCCGTACGCCGCAACGACCTGCTGAAAGCCAAGGCCACGCTGGCTGATGTGCGTGAGGTCGAAGGGCAGTCCGTCAGCAGAATGATCATTCAGACCGGCAAGGTTGCTTACGAGAACCAACACGGGAAATGCGTGGCCGAGGTCATGTCGCACTGTTTCCGCATTCCTCGCCAATCGGCAGAGGGTGGATTGCGGTATCCCGCACGAGAAGAGCAGAGCTACACGATTGAGGAGCTCGAAGCCATCGAGGAAGCCAACGTGAACGAATTCCGGCGGGGTTCCGAGCGGCTCTATTTCGAAGATGTTGCCGAGGGAACCAACATTCCCGAGACCGTCCGCGGTCCGCTCAGCCGGCTGGACATGACCTGCTACTATGCCGGTGCGGTGGGTACTTCCGGGTACAAGTCCACCAAGCTCAAGTGGAAATACCATCACCTGGCGCGGACCGCTCCGGAGAGTCTCCCCAACAACTATGATCCCAGCTACTACTCCGCGGCCGTCAGCCCATCGATCGGACACCAGGACAGCGCGATCGCACGAAGCGAGATCGGCATGCCGGGTCCCTACGACAATGGTCCCCAGCGCATCGGCATGATGACGACACCGGTCACGAACTGGATCGGAGACGACAGTCTTGTCCGCTCCATCAGCGCGAGACTGAAACTGCCGGTCATCTTCGGCGACACCAGCACTTTCGGGGCGAGAGCCGTCGCGAAGCGGATCGAGCATGGCAAGGGCCTGGTCGCTCTCGACCTGACGGCACGAAACCAGCTCGGCCAAACCACCGCGGTTGGCCGGGCCACCGTGGAGCTTCCCATGAAGAACAAGATATGACCGCTTCTTATCGGGAGTCGTAAGGTGAAATCGCTCGATGCCGCCTTGAAGCTGCTTTCGGAGTTCACCGGGAAAGAAGCTGACATCAGCGTAAGCGAATTGTCGGCAAAAACGGGCATGCCGAAAAGCCAGGTGTCAAAAATCCTGCTCACGTTCCGCAAGAACCGCTTCCTTGAAAAGGACGACACTACCCAGCGCTACAGTGTCGGACCGCGCGCCTTTGCACTCGGTTCGCGGTTCGTCAACCACAATCCGCTGACGCGTGCGGCGCTTCCCGTAATGCGTGAGCTTACCGAACGTAGCGGCCACAGCACGCGGCTTTGCATCCGCGTCGATTGCGATGTTCTCTACATGCTGGGGATCGAGGGACCGCATTTTATCGATACGGGCTGGCGCGTCGGACAGTGGATGCCAATGCATGCCTCATCTGCGGCCCGGGTTTTTCTAGCGGAAGCCGATGAGGCCGAAATCGACCGCATCCTCCTGCAACACGGTATGCCGGCCCTCACCGAAAGAACCGTACAGGATGCCGACGAACTGAAAGTGATGCTGCGCGAAGCGCGTGCAACGGGATTTGCGCGAAACTACGGAGAAACCGCGCGCGGTCTTTCCACGTTGAGCGTGCCGGTCTTTGGGCATGGCGGCATCCTGACGGCTTCACTGACGATCGCGTTTCCCAGTCACGTTGTCGATGCGGAGAGCGAACCCGACCTCGTTGAGATGATGCACAGGTCCGCCCGCACCCTGTCCCAGAAGATCGGGTGCGAAGTCTACCCCTATGGAAATCTGAATCTACGGGGCGTGTCGCAGGCGCCCGTCTCTGCGGAGCGGAATGCCGTCAACGCCGATTGAGCGACGACGATGATTGAATTGCTCGGGCGAGAAAACCCCGGCGTTGATGGGAGGAAGCACCATGAAGACGATCAGAAAGCTGATGGGATCCGCGCTGATTGTCGGGATCGCGGCGATGAGCTCGACGACCGCCATGGGCGCCGAGATATCCGCGCTCGCCGATCAACAAGACGTCGTCCGGTTCAATATCGGTGCGCAATCGCCCGCCGTTTCCGGGATCGGCAAGAGCGTCCTCCACGCGTTGCGGCTTTCCAATGTCGATATTGGCGTCACGGCGGAATATGCCGATGAGGAACTCGGGCTGAAGAAGTTGGGCGTGATGTATGTCAACAACGACACCGGCAAGCTCACGCAGGCGGAATTCGTTGACACGTTTAAGGCCGCCGCCGCGGCCAATGGCATCGTCTGTTCGACCAGCTATTTCGATCCGAAGGGCGATTCGAAACAGGTCAAGATGTTCGTGGCCGAATACTTGGAGAAACACGGCAGCAGCAGCCTGCAGGTCTGCTCTCGGGCGGGCAGCAACAGATGCTCGCGCTGGGCTTGGCGCTTCTGCGAAATCCGCAGCTGACGATGTTGGACGAGCCGTCCACTGGATCGGCGCCGGTTCTCGTCGGCCAGACCTTCGGGATGATCTCGGAGATTCACAACGAGATTGGCTTGGGCATTCCGATCGCCGATCAGGATGCCCGTCGCCTCGTCGAGCTCCCCGATCGCACGTTTGTCCTAAAGGCTGGCCGTATCGTCAGCGAGGGCTCGGCTTCCGATTTCACTGATCTTGATGTCTTGTGGTCGCTGTTTTGATGGAATGGATGCCGAAAGAGATCGACAGGATAGTCCGGCGCGTCGAGATGGTGTTTGCCCACCTTTCGGCCGCATTGATATTCGCCGTAATGGTGATCGTGTGTACCGATGTTGCATCGCGCTATCTCTTCAACGATCCGATTTCGTGGGCCTATGACCTGATCTCCTTGTACGTGATGGTCGGTCTCCTCTACCTGTCGCTAGGGCCGTCCTACGCGGGCGACCATCATATCCGTATTGACCTCTTCGTGCGCATGACAGGCCGGCGATGGGAGCCCTGGTTTCGGCGGCTGCAGATCGTGCTGATCGTGCCTGTCTTCGTTGCGATCGCGTGGCTTGCCCTGCTGGAGGCCTACGACGCCTTTGCGGCGGGACGCGTCTTGTCGGGGCCCATTCCCTGGCCGAAATGGCCGATCAGCGCGCTGGTATGTGTCGGTTCGTTGATGCTCGTCTGCCGGCTGCTCCTGCAGTGGTTCAACCTCGATTCACAGCCCCACCCGGACGGGAAGGATCGTACCTGATGGGCATGCTTGCTCTCGCCATCACGCTGCTGATGTTCGTTCTGCTGGGTGTCGGCATGCCGGTTGGTTTTGCGCTGCTTCTGTCGGGCAGTCTCGGCCTCTACATCGTCGGCGGATCGTCAATGGTCCTCGGTGTCCTGAAAACGGCGCCGGCGTCGGCGGCCTCTTCCTACGAACTGATCACCGTGCCGATGTTCATTCTGATGGCCGAGCTCATCGTGCTCAGCGGCATTGCCAATTCCATTTTCGCGGCTGCCAGAACCTGGGTCGGTCGCACTCCCGGCGGCCTGGCGATTGCAACCGCGATCGCCGGCGCGGGTTTCGGTGCGCTTTCCGGCTCCAGTACGGCCTCGGCCGCAACGCTGTCGGCGACCTCGGTTCCAGCAATGCTGGAGGATGGCTACGAACCGCGGATGGCAACAGGTGTTGTTGCCATATGCGGGACCCTTGCAATGCTGATCCCCCCCAGTATCGCCCTCGTGTTGTACGGGATCATCGCCGAGGTCGATATCGGCGCGTTGCTGATCGGGGGTATCTTGCCGGGTCTTCTTGTCTTCGTGACCATTGTCGTCACGATTTTGGTGCTCATCACGCTGAACCCCGAACGCGCACCCAGAGGCAAGGGATACAGCTTCTCTGAGAAACTCTATGTAACCCGGATTGCGGGACCCGTACTTGGCCTGTTTGCTCTAGTGACCAGTCTCATCTATCTGGGCATAGCGACACCGACCGAAGCCTCTGCGCTTGGTGCCTTTGGAGCGTTCTTGCTCGTCTGGGCAAGAGGTGCCTTCACCTGGTCAACAATGGTCGGCGGGCTGATACGAGCAGCCTATGTGACCTGCATGATCCTGACGATCATCGTCGGCGCGAAAGTCTTCGCCTATTTCCTGGCGTTGACACGGCTTACCCAGAACATGATCACCATGATCGGTGAGCTGGACGTGCCCGTCTGGGCGATTGTCAGCCTGATACTGCTTCTCTACCTCGTTCTCGGGTTCTTTATGGACCAGATCGCCATCCTGGTGCTGACGGTGCCCATTGCCTTGCCGATCATGACATCCCTGGGATTCGATCCGGTGTGGTTCGGTGTCGTTGTGATTGTCCTGGCGGAGATCGGTCTTGTTACGCCGCCTCTCGGGCTCAACGTCTTTGTCGTCTCGCGATACACCGGACGATCGGTTGGCGAAATATTTGTCGGCGTGGCGCCGCACGTTGTAGCGCACATCGTCGTCGTCGGCCTTCTCGTCGCCTTTCCGCAGATTGTCCTCTGGCTGCCATCAACCATGGCGCGCTAGCGAAACAGTGAGTCAACCCAGAAACCCAACCAAACATGAGGAGACTTCATGATGTCCGTTAGAGCACTGATTGTTCCTGCCGCAGCCGTGCTGCTAGCCGTCGGCATGGCTAGCACGACCGCCGTCGCCCAGCAGATCACACTTCGGGTTGCCGACCATTATCCGCCCGAATCCTCTTCGGCTGCGATCACTGTCAAGTACTTCATGAGTGAGGTCGAAAAACGGGCAGGAGAACGGATCAAGTTCGAGTATTACCCATCTCAGCAACTCGGCAAGGCGGCCGATATGCTCTCGCTTACGGTCGATGGTGTGACCGATATCGGACTGATCGCGCCACCGTATATCTCGGACAAGATGCCGTTGTCGGGTGTGGTCGAACTGCCCGGAACGTTCTCGACGTCTTGCGAGGGCGCGCAAGCCTATTGGGACATGGTTCACAACGGACCGATAGCCGAGAACGATTTCATAGCAAACGGAATCAGACCGCTGCTAGTCTATGTCCTACCTCCCTACCAGATCCTGACGAAGCCCGAGATGACCGGACTGGACTCACTGCAGGGTCTGAAATTGCGCACTGGTGGCGGTGTGCAGGACGCTTCCACGGAAGCAATCGGCTCGGTGCCGGTGCGTATTGCCGGACCCGAAATCTATGAATCACTCTCCCGTGGCACACTCGACGGCCTAGTGTTTCCGCTGCCTTCCATCTTCCAGTTTCGGCTCGAAGAGATGATTAGCTATTCGACTCAGGGCCAGCATTTCGGTTCGTTCACAGTGACCTATTCCATAGGCGAATCGAAATGGCAGACATTGCCAGCCGACGTCCAGGCTATCCTCACGGAGGTAGGGGAGCAAACCACGAAGTATGCCTGTGAAGCCGTGCAGGCCGATATCGGCCCGGCCATGGACAAGCTTCGCGCGGCGGGCGTGACCTTTGTCGAGATTTCCGATGCCGATACCGCCGAAATCAAGCAGCTGCTACAGCCAGTAGCCGAAAACTGGGCTTCGCAGCTCGATGCCAGGGGCTTGAAGGGAAGCGAGACCCTGGCGGCCTTCAACGAAAAGCTGCGTCAATAACTCTGCGAGGGATCGGACTGGCCGGGGAGCCGGTCGGCCTCCGTGCCGTCCGGCTCTTTGCGCCATCGGTAAAGCTCCACTTCGCTCACGCCAATCTAACGGACCCCATCCGCCATGAGTGTGCTTTGACGGTGAAGGACGTCAATCTGGCTTAGCTTCGATACGATGCCCTCAGGCTTGTTTCCCCTCCTCGCCGTGTTGGTCCTCCTCTCGATTGCTTACTATCAGGTTGGACCAGTGCGATAGGGGAGGGCCGAGGTCGTGTGTGCCTTCATTGCCGAGTGCGATGCGCGCTCCTCCCGGGAAGCATGCAACGCGTATTCCGCCATTCAATTCTGGTTAGGGATTCAGCCTGTGCTAGCCCCAGACTCTCCATCGAGCCTGTTGCTGCACAGGACCGACGGCGATTCGGCTTATGCCGCCCAAGGGATGAGCTGTCCCTCGTGAAAGAGCAGCGGCTCCGAGGCTTCGCCCCCTGATTCGATGTCGAGCACTCGACCGACGCAGATGGCGTGATCGCCCGCACCGTGAGCATCACGCAGGTCGCAGTCGATAACCGTGTCGAAATGCTCGAGCCTTGGGACACCGTTGTGGCTGTCAGTCCAGCGACAAAGGCCGGAGCGGTCGGCGCCCTTTCGCGCAAAACCGAGAGCGAGATCCTGCTGGTCGCTCCTCAGGAAGTGAACTGCAAAGCGGCCTGATTCCCGGATTGCTCGATAGCAGCGCGTAGTTCGGTTGACGCACACGAGAATCAACGGCGGGTCGAGCGACACGGATGAGAAAGCATTCGCCGTCAGGCCGCACAACTCGCCTGCGGCGTCGAAGGCGGTCACGATCGTCACGCCCGTAGGAAACCGCCCCATGGCTCTACGGAACCGGTCCGCTTCTATCTGCTCGCTCATTTGATATCCGGCCTCAGTTCCTGTCGCTCTGCATAGGGCTACGGTCGACGTCATTCTGCGGCGCTCTCCTCCGGAAAGCGGTCCCGATGCCAAGCCGTCAAGCGCGGCAGAACCTCTTCTGCAAGCAACCGCAGACAATTCATCTGCTGCGCGTGAGGGAGCCCAGGCCATGTGCACTTGAATATGATCTGCTCCATCCGAGTCACCTCGTAGAAGGTCTTTATCTTCTCAACAACCTCGTCCACCGAGCCGAAGAAGAGAGCACGGTCACGGACGAACTCGTAGGTTATCTCCCGCTTCAGGTCCGCCTCCAACTCGGGAGTGATCTCCTCGCCCGGGTCCAGGTAGATGCGCGGGCCGCGCCAGTTCGCGAAGTTCAAGCTCTCCATCAGAGGCCCTTCGGCGATGCGCCGGGCTTCTGCTTCGCTCTCAGCCACGAAGGTATCCCGCACGATGGCCGTCTTGGCACCGAAGGCTATGAGCCTGCCGTGAAACTCCTCGTAGGCGTCGCGGTAGATGCCGAGCCGGTGCTTCAAGGTGGCGGCGGTCGGTCGCCACATGATGATGCCCATATCATGCTCCGCCGCATAGCGCATAGAGCGGGGCGACTCGCTGACCACCTGCCACAAGGGCGGCAGCGGCCTCTGGTACGGCCCTGGGATGACGCTCAGCTTCACCAGCTCGTTGGTCTCGGGATCAACGTAGTCCGGGTCGTCAACCGTGTGGGCTCGGTCGGCACAGAAGCCCGGGGCTGGAAACTGATACACCGGGCCTTTGTAGGAGAAGGTCCGCTCGCCGAGAGCGGCTTTGACGACTCCGACGGTGTCTTCGAACACGCGAAAGTTCGCGTCTTGATCGTTCGGGTCGGCCGCCGGATTGAGGTTCGTCGCTTCTAAACCGTAGTTGCCTCGCCCAAAGCCGATGTCGAGGCGCCCCTTCGCCATCTGATCCAGCATCGCCAGGTCTTCCGCCAGGCGGAGCGGATGCCAAAACGTGGCGATCGCCGCACTCAGGCCGATGCGGATGCTTTTCGTCCGCGCCGCGAGATCAGCAGCGAAGAGAATCGGGTTTGGCAACATCTCGCGGCCCCAGATGCTGAAGTGGTGTTCCGGAAGCCAGACGTTGGCGAAGCCCTTCTGGTCACAGTAGGTCGCCACCTCACGCACCTCATCGACCAATTGGTCGTAGGGGCGCGCTCTCGAGGTGTCATGAATGTTCTGCGAAATTCCAAACCGCATTTGGCTTCTCCAAGCCTGTCGAGGGTGCATATTGCAGATGACAATATGATGGTATACCGTATTACAAAAATCGTCGTCTGACAAGGCCATCCGCGCTAGGATGGACGCTAGACGGGGCGCAACTCAGCTCCCGCAGTTGGAGGAACGAGAGAGAGTTTGAGAACGGGAATGGCAGATCCGGTTAAGTTCAAGATGTTCATCGATGGCGACTGGGCCGACGCCTCCGGGGGGCAGTCCATCGACTCCATAAACCCGGCGACCGAGGAGGTCTGGGCACAGTTTCCAGATGCTGACGCAGCGGACGTGGACCGCGCGGTAAGGACGTCTGATCGGGCTTTCTCGGAGGGTCCCTGGTCGCGGATGAGTGCACGCGAGCGCGGCCAGTGTCTGCGACGGATTGCGCAGGCGATCGGGCCGCTCGCTGAAGAGCTCGGCCGCGTGGAGACCACGGACACCGGAAAGCTGCTGCGCGAGACGACCTGGCAGGCGCGGAACCTGGTGGAAGTCTACGACTACTACGGCGGACTGGCCGACAAGCTGCAGGGCGACCTTCCGCCCACCCCGCCCGGAAGTCCCTTGGCGATGGTGGTGCGAGAGCCCTTGGGTGTGGTCGCAGCGGTCGTACCCTGGAACTCCCAGCTTCATCTCGCAGCCATGAAGATTGCACCGGCGCTGGCAGCGGGAAATTCCATTGTCGTCAAAGCCTCGGAAGATGCTTCGGCCGCGATGCTCAAGTTCGCGGAGGCTCTTCAAGCAGCCGAGGTTCCGCCAGGCGTGGTGAACATCGTCACCGGTCGAGGCACGCCGTGCGGCGAGACCCTCGTGTCGCATCCTTTGGTGCGCCGAGTGAGCTTTACCGGTGGCGTGGAAACGGCGCGTAAGATTATCCCTGCCACCGCCGAGAATGTGGCGATGATGTCGCTGGAGCTGGGCGGGAAATCGCCGGTGATCGTGTTCGACGATGCCGAGCTTGACAGCGCCATCAATGGAGTAACGGCGGCCATCTTCGGAGCAAGCGGGCAGAGCTGCGCGGCTGGCTCTCGCCTCCTCTTGCAGGAGGGAATCTACGAGACCTTGATCGAGCGACTGGTTGAACGCACCGGCCGGATCCGCATCGGGGACCCTCTCGATCCGCAGACCCATATGGGTCCGCTCGCGACACAATCGCAGCGCCAGCGGATAGAGCAGCTGCTCGAGAAGGCGCTCAGCGAAGGCGGGTTGCTTCTGGCCGGCGGCGCAAGACCGCCGGGGCTCGACAAAGGCTTCTACTTCCAGCCGACCATTGTCACCTTCGATGAGCAGTCCAGCGATCTTGTACGCCGCGAGCTGTTCGGGCCGGTTCTCAGCGTCCTTCGGTTCAGCGACGAGAGCGAAGCCGTCGCCATGGCGCGGGACTCGGACTACGCCTTCGCTGGAGGCGTTTTCTCTAGAGACTTCGCCCGAGCCTACCGGGTAGCCGGCGCGTTACCGGCCGGACGCGTCTGGGTCAATACCTACCGCACCACCTCCGTCATGGTTCCTTTCGGTGGCGCAAGGCACAGAGGATATGGGCGCGAAGGCGGTAGGGAGGCGGTCCGAGACTACACTCAGAC
>JAKSDN010000132.1 GCA_022360075.1 Kiloniellales bacterium
ACGTAACCGACATCGCCAGTCCGCTGCCACGCGTACCTGGCTGTTGGCAGCTCCGGACGTGCCGGATCCCAGTATCCCGGCGAGACACCATCGCCCCGGAATGCAATTTCTCCGGTCTCGCCGCGGGCGGCCTGTTCATCCCTCTAACGATCAGCCGAGCAGCTCAGCTTGCTCAAGCCGGCACTCAGGGACTACGTCATCCAGTGACTTGATCTCGATTGTCGGGGGAAGCCAGTTGGTAACCCGGTGCAGCGCGCCGACGAAGAGCATGCCGGTCTCCCCCGGCTGCAGGGTCGTGCTGATGCGCCGTGCGATAAAGCGGTCCCGCTCCTGGAGCAGTGCTCTCGCTGCGGCGCCGGCTGATGGATGACCGCGGATTTCGTTCCGGCGCTGCTCCGCTTCGGTCTTCAACAAGTGGTATTCCTTCAGCAGCAGCTGGGGGCTCTCGGTCCCCTCGAGCGTGGCGCCGCGGGCCATCAGGAACAAAAGGATCCGATAGTTCATTCCGCCGGTCTCGGCCAGATCGCCAACAATCTCAGCTTCATGCCCGCACACCGGAAGCCCGTCCTGATAGAGCCTCAGCTTGTCGCAGTCCAGGTCGAGCACCTTGATCTTCCGCTCGAGGTCCCGCCAGAAAGCCGCAATCACCCGCCGGCTCTCGCTCCAAGCTTCGCGTCCCTTTTGCGCGATGTACAGGTCCCGTACATCGGCAGACAGGGACCCCAAGTCGGCCAGGCCATGGACAATGGGAATATGGATAAGCCGCCGCGACAAACTGCGCGCGCCGACCAGATCGGGGTTCCTGAGCAATGTCTCAGTCATCGAAGGCCGCCGATACCGAGGCCGCTGGCTGCCGTGCTCACCGTCATCGGCCTGTCCTCCCGGCATCTTCTTCCGTCAACACGTCCATCAGCTCCCGCGCCGTTCCCAAGTGAAGAGAGAGGCCGTCCTCCTCAATACCGAACTGCGCTTTCAGTTCGCCCATCCGTTCCTCCAGCCGCAGTAAAGTCACGCCGAGCCGCTCGACCTCATCCTCCGACAGCGAGCCGCTTTCGACCCGGCGGATCGCCTGCCGCTCCACCAATTGACGGACCGTCTCGACCAGAGCGAGGACGAGCCTCACAAGATCGTCCGCTGCCTTTTCAGGACCGGTCTCCAGGCGCCGCGGCGGCGATGCCGACTCGGCCCACCCGAACGGACCCTCCGCATGGCTGCCGGTCCCGCCGCCCAGTAGGACCTTTTTCGCCATGTCGCCACCAAGATCCGGCCGCACAGTCATGCCTTACGGTCCCATCCCAACGTCTGTAACGAAGGAGTACGGCGCCCACGGGCCGGTGCAGCTCACGGAAAGATCGTGGTCGCACGATACCAAGGCCTCCGCCCTGTCGACGAACGCGGGCACCGCCTCCCTTGCTATCAGAAAGGACGCCTCGACCGGCAACGTCGGCGCGCCCTCGCGATCCCAGACCGCGTCCGCCGACAAGGCCTCGAGCCGTGCCAAAACCGACGCGACAGCTGCCCGGCCCCGCTCGCAAAGCTGCGCGGTCCGCCGCCGCTGGGCCATCCGCGACCGCAGGTAAGCCGTGCCCGATGACCGACCGTCGTCTCCACCACAGGGCGAGTGGGTTTCCGGGATCGTCGCCGGCAGCTTCGAGAACACCCGAACAGCGATCTCCACCTTACCGCTCACGCGCCGCAGCGCACGGCACAATGTCACCCGGCGTCGCTCCAGGTCGGCGGTAAGCCGGTCGGAGTTCGCGATAGTTCCGAATCGCATCGGCAGTACCGCATGCCGCTTCATCAACGCATCAAGAACTCGGTCATGGCACCAGATGTTCTCCATCGTCGCCGCAATGTCCGACTGCGATGCCGCGCTGACGGCAGCAGCGAGATCGCCAACCGGGTGCGCTGTCACATGAAATCGGTGGTGACCGCTGGGGATAGCTGCGCGGATCTCGCTGCCATCTATGATCCCGTAGACATGGAGCATCCCTATGCCGGCTCTCCCACACCGGCCAGCACGTGCCCCAGCGCAGCCGCGCGCATGCGCTGCGCGGCGGCAGCGAGACCGCCCACCGGGACTGGAACCATATGGGGCCGGTGGTGACCGGGGGGGATGGTCGTGCGGGTCTCGCTACCAACTATGATTCCGTGTACACAAAGCATCGCTATGTCGGTTCTTCCGCGTGGGCCGACAGAGGCTCTCGCGCCGCCGTGCGCATTCGCTGCACGGTCTCGACCGAACCCACGAGGACCTTTAGGCCGACGTAAACGAGATCGACTCCAGCCAACGAAATCGTTGCTTCCCCACGGATCACGACCCCCTTGTTAAGGGCCCGATCCAGGAGGTCCGAGAGCGCCAGCTCCTGGCGATCCTGAGGCTCAAGCAGCATGCTCATCGCCTCCCAGTTGGCAGTCGGCAAAGCTATAAGGAGGCCAGGGACCGGTGATCTCGTGATCGAGTCCGAACCCGGCGTAGGCGCTGCGCAGATCCTGGACCAGCTCGAGGAACGCCTGCTCTAACACCCGGTCGACCAGACAGGCGCCGTTGAAAACCATTGCGCCTTCGCGCGCATGCACCTGGGCCGGCTGAAGCTTGCCGGATGCGAACTCGCGCACGGTGCTGTTCAGACGCTCGCCCGTATGGTTCAGGCACCGTGCGATCGCCTGTTCGATCTCCTCTTCGACGAGACGCCTGCGCCGGTGTCGCAGAAAGAACCCGCTACCCTCCTCGGCAGATTCGAGCTGTGCGTCCAGCGCGGCAACCGCTGGGTTGTTATCAGGTAGCCACTGGCCCAACTGCTGCCGCACGCAGTAGATCTTCAGCCCCCACTCGATGGCGCCGTGAACTCGCTCCATCGCGTAAAGCAACGCCTTACGATTTCGCGCCAGCGCACCCATCACGCCCCGATCGTCCTCGAACATGACGCCGAGGCGGAAGGGCAGGACCGACTGCCTAGCGATCAGCGCCTGCAGAACCTGATGGTGGTGCAGGACCAGCTTCTCCGCATCGCGTCCGTTCTCCACAAGCGCGGCGAGCGATCGGCCGTCGTTCAGCGTCAGGTCGCTGACGACAGCCAAAAAGCCATCAGATGACAGGAGTCGGGGCGGTCCAAACGTCGCGCCAGGCAGGACGGCTGCCTCATCGAAGAGTTCCGCGTCGGAACCATCCGGAACGATTCCATAGACATATGCCAAGGGCGGCGATGGCGGCATGACGGCGCTCCTACCCACCGCCGGCGGCCGATGCCGCCTCGGTTCGGCTCACCGTGACCACCACGGGGCCGCCCGCATCGACATAGGAGGAGAGCGTCGTGAAGGCGTCTTTCAGTTCGGCGATACGTTCGCCGTCACCACCACCGGCCGCTGTGTCCGGATGCGCCTGTTTGGCGAGCCGCCGATAGGCCGCCTGCAGTGTCCTTGCATCCTGGACGGCATCGAGCTCCAACAGCCGACGGGCCCATGTGATCTTGCCAGCCTCGAGGAAGGTAATCTCGACTGTGGCGAAACTGTGCGGCGGCAAAGGTCCGATGCAACGGAACGTCAACTTGCCCTCATAGGAGGCATCGAGCGTTTCGAGGCAATCATCAAGGGCGGCCGTTCGGTCGTCTTCGATCAGCAGTGCCATGTTCAAGACCATTCGGTCGTCCATCAAGGCGTTGGGCACGGCATCCTGCGAGGTCTGCCGCAAGACCTGCGCGATGCCGTCAGCAAGTTTGTTCCGCCGCCGAACGAAGAACCACTTGACGAGTGCACCAAGTCGTGACGCCGCAACGAGATAGGCCCCGTAGCCGTCGGTCGTCAGCTCCTGCTTCAACTGAACGACCTCGGGCTCGGCGGCGATGGACGCGAAGACCGGCTCCGGGTCCCAGGTCACCAAAATCTCGAACTGGGATTTTCCCTTCATCCGCTCGAACGCATCGGCGAACGCGGCGGTGCCGTTTGCGAGGCTGCGCGAAACGGCTTGGCCGTCGGGCGCCACGGTGCCGAACTTCACCGGTAGGATCGATGTCCATGCCATGACGCGCTCGATCACCTGCTGATGCCGGAGCAGCAGGAGGGCCAGTTCCTGGCGGTCTCGCAGATCGAACGGCGAAGCGACGGCGTCCCTCACGACGGCGGAGAAGCGCTCGCCCTGGATGAAATAGACTTCGTCATCGAGTCGATCCGGAACCTGGCGCCAGTCGGGGTTGGGAATGATGGCATAAAGATAACGGGGACCGTCGGCCCCATTGCTCGGCAAGGCCATCACCTCGGCTCCTGCTCGACTGATCGAGCAAGCAACGCCTCAAGACGCGCAATCCGTTCCTGCAAGGCGGCATGTTGCTCGTCGGATTGCGTTTTTGATGGCGCCAGAAAGGGATCGCTCTGCCACCAGTTCATGCCCATCTCCATCGCCTTGTCGACCGAAGCGATCAGCAGCCGCAGGCGAATGTTGAGGAGCTCGACACCAACCAGCGAGATGGTTACATCGCCGGCGATCACCACGCCCTTGTCGAGTACCCGGTCGAGCACATCCGCCAGCCCAACGGACTGGACCGAATGCTCCATCCTCCCGTTGTTCATGCTCGCCTCCTCGCCCGAGCAAAGCGCTCAGCAAACAAGGTCCGCCGCCCGCTGGACCAACGCCGCCGTCTTGTCGCGCAACTCCGAGAATTCCCGACAGATACGGCAGTTCACATTGCCCGCGTCGTAAGCCTCGCACGCGAGCAGCTTGCCGACGACGCGTCGCAAATCGCCGGCAAGCGGTGCCTTTGCCGCCGCCGTCGGAGCCCGGTTGATCGCCACCGTGATCTTCTCGACCTCCCGTTCCGTGGGGCCAAACAGGTCGATCGGACAGTCGATGCCGCCCCCGCGCGAAGGCGCCGGGTTCACGTCGGTTCTCCCACCTGATCGCGGAAGTAGCGGCGACCACGTCGGTAGTCGACGATGTCGCCCATCCGATTCAGGCCCACGATGTATTCGGCCAGGACGTCGGTTGCCGGCGGGATCCGACCGAGCTCGACCACCGTGACCGTCAGTTTCCAACCGTCTTCCGTTCGACCGAACTCGGATACGCTGTCGACCGGGTAGCCCGTTAGCTCCTTCAATTGCCGCTTGGCGCTCTCGATCAGATCGATCGGCCGTCGGGCTGGCATCGCGGACGTCTCGGCCTCCGGGGCAGCGCTCTTCGGCGCTTCGCTTGCCCGATCGGCGCCCCCATCGGACGTTTTCGCCTTGCCCGCCGCTATAGTAGTCTGCTCCGCCGTTTTAGGCCGCTTGTCAGGCGAACTCGGTTTAGCCATCGCCCTTTGCCCCTCTGGCCACTTTCAGGCGTTGCAAAAGCGTCTCTTCCTGCGCCTCGAAATCGGCGGGCACGATCTCGCCGAGATCGAGGCGCAACTCCAACTCGGCCAACGCACCACGTATCTTGTCTTCGTCGTAAAGCTCTTCCCGGGCCTGGTCGTCGATCAGTCGCGCCAGCCACAACACGCCCTGAATCGGGCCCAGCACAGGTGCGGCAAGGACACGTCCGAGAATGCTCATGCCACCCCCTCGACGCCCCAGTTGACGGCAATACTGACGAAGTTGTAGGGCGGCACCGGGCCGACATACTTGAAAATCAATCGTTCGCTGAACGTCTCGCCGAGCGCCTGCACCGCCGCGTCGACGTCAGGCTCCATCGCCGCATCCACGAGGAACGCCGCGTTCAGAACCATGCGGTCGCTGGTGATCTTGTTGGTGCGCGTCTTGTGGACATGGGGCCGAATGTGGGAGAGGATGGCCTCCACCTCGCGCTCGCGCTTTTCGCTCAGCGCCTTTTCCACAGCCTCACCGAGCCGAATCCGCGCATAGTAGGTCTCGGCTGGCGAGCGCCCCTCAAGCGCGTCGCGCATCTTGCGGATCGCTTCGTTCTCGCGCACCACCTCGTCGATGGCGACTCCTTCGTACCAGAAGGCCTTTAGGCCGAGTTCGACGCGATTCTCCATGCCGCCAAGCAGTTGCGTGAATTCGTCGTAACGCGGTGCCAGGAGTTTCGTCTCGATGGCCTCCGGGTTCGGCGAGATGGTACCGAAACGCACGGGCAGGAGATCGAACTCCTCCATCACCTCATCGAGCACCAGCATGTGCGCCATCATGTTGCGCCGGCTGTTGTCATACTCGATCATGGGAGAGTCGCTGACCACGGCCGCCAGTCTTCTATAGTTTATCGTATGCACCAGATCGCCCCGTTCGCCGATACCGCGAACGCGAAACTCGCGCGGCTCGGGACAGGCGATGATCGCGTAGAGGTAGTTGCCCTCGACGATCTCCGGCTGCTTCACAACGCCCACGTCTTTCGGTCCCGGATTTCAAGCACGCTGTTGCCGGACGCTGTCGTTGGCCACCGGCGTTGGCAGCGATGTTTCCTTTGCCAAGCGGCGCTGTCCGACCGTCTTGACGGCCAGTCTCTTTCCGCCTGTTCGAACCAGAATCTCATTCTCGAGAACGCCGGGAAGCTCGACCGTGACGACGATGTCATCGCCTTCACCGAACGCGTCGACCAGTGGCTCACTCACGTCATCAACGACACGATCGCTCGCCCTTGCACGTGCATGGAGATTGCCGCAGGGTGCCATGCGCGGCGCGTCACCGATTCCACTGTGGATGCTGAAGCCGTAGACCCCGCGCACCTGATCGCCCAGGCCCGCGACACGAAACGCGCCATGGCGTTGGATAGATTGACCGTCAGCCTCCGTTAGCCTGCCGAGCAGATTGACAAAGCTTTTGAGACGGCGAAACAGCCCGCCGAAGTCGAGCGCGATATCAGTCAAGACACCCTTGTCCTTCGTCGCGTCTTGCCCGTTCAGTTTCCCGATCATGGTCGACCCCGGCTCTGACGATTGAGATAAGAAACCACTTGGCTGCCCGTCTAATAGTCGATCGACATGTTTCGCTTCGGTGCCGTCAGCGGCGCGTCCCTGTCTGACCGAACGGACGCCTTCTGACCGCGAAGCATTCGAGGACCGGCCAACCGTGTGGGGCGCTCTTCGAGCAACAGCGAACGCATGGCATCGATCTGCTGATAGATCTGACCCAGCCTTTCCTGAACCGCTGCTCTTCGCGCCTCCCACATGGCGAGCTCACGCTCCAGCCGTGCGCGTTCGTTCTCCAGGCGGACGAACCTGCTCACCTGCTGATAGCGCTCCCGCGGCTGCCTCCCTTGGGCCAGGCTCTGCATCGTCACCAGCTCGCGCGCCCCTTTCGCGGCGACCGTCCGTCGATCAGCCATGCCGACCCTCCGTCTTCTGAACGACGGTTGCTCCATCCTGGTTCTTTTCCGGCCCTCCCGAATTGGCGACTGGCCGGCGCGCCGGGCAGTGATGCTCGACCAGACTCAACAGCATTTTCTGCTGCTGCACGCGCTCGTTCGCCGACTTGCCGACGAACGCTGATTTGGAGCCGAGTACGTCGATACAGACCTGCACGAAATAGGGGTCTTCGAT
>JAKSDN010000276.1 GCA_022360075.1 Kiloniellales bacterium
CGCCTTGGGGCTCGGTGCCTCGCGCGTGCGCGCCTTCTTTCTGGTCACCGTGCCGAGCATTCGGGCCGGCATCATCAGTGGTGCGATTTTCGCTTTCATCATCTCTTTCGACGAGCCGGTGATTTCCTTCTTTGTGTCGGGCGTCGACGACAAGACGCTGCCCCGGCGGATGTTCGAGAACATCGAGTACACCGTGACGCCGACGATCGCCGCCGTGGCGTCACTGCTGACGGCCTTTACCGCCTTGCTCTTGTTGCTGGTCCTGGCGGTACGGCTGTCAAGCGGGGCCCGGCGGACACCGGCGGGGGGTGACGTCGACACCGATTCCGGCGGCAGATGACTGGCTGACAGCGCCGCGGCGCCTTGGTGGGGAGGGGAAAGGAACTGTCATGGATGCGGATGTTGGTGTCGTTGGCGTGGGAAGCGTCGGAAGCATGGCGCTTTGGCGCCTCCGAAAGGCAGGGCTGAGCGCCATCGGCTTCGAGCAGTTCAGTCCCGGGCACGGGCTGGGCGGCGCGGGCGGCGAGACGCGCTACTTCCGCACCGCCTACGCCGAGGGCCACGAGTACGTCCCGCTGCTGCTCTCGTCCTATGAGCTCTGGTCCGAGCTAGAGACGGCGGCGCGGGCCGAGTTCGTCTGGAACTGCGGATTCATCACGATCGGCCCGCAGGACGAAAGCCGCTTCGCCGGCGCCAAGGCCTGCGCCGATGCCGCCGGCATCGTGTGCGAGATTCTCGACGGGCGAGAGGCCGGCGCGCGCTATCCTCAGCACCGCTACCGCAGCGACGATTTCGTACTCGTCGACGGATCGGGTGGGCTCTACGCGTCGGAGTACGCTGTCGCCTGTGCGGCGCGGGTGGCGGAAGAGGCCGGCGCGACCATTCACCGGCAAACCCGGGTCGATCGACTTCTGCCGGATGCGGACGGGGTGACGATCCTGGCCGGCGATCGTTCCTTTCGTGTCGGCAAGGTCGTGGTGACCACCGGCGGCTGGGCTAGCGAGCTATTGCCCGAGGTGACCGAAGTCCTGGAGCCGAGACGCACGTGGCAGAGCTGGTACTTCGCCACCGATCCAGAGCCGTTCGTGCCCGAGCGCTTTCCGCCCTTCGGCAGAACCATAGACGGTTTACGGTTGCACGGTGCGCCCACGCTGGACCGGCGCTTCGTTTGCATCGGTGCCGTCGAGGAGCTGCCCGAGACACTCATCGAAGACGACTATCTGGGCCGGCGCCTGTTGCCCGATATGAGCGTCGTGAACGAGTATGTTCGCGAGTACTTCGTCGGGTTGAGCCCCGATCCCGTGCGTGTCATGCCGGCGGTCGACGGCTACACGCTGGATGAGCATGCCCTCGTCGGCCTTCATCCGAACGCCGACCATGTGGTCGTTCTCTGCGGTTTTTCGTGCCATGGCTTCAAGCTTGCCCCGGTCATGGGGCAGATCGCCGTGGATCTCGTGACAAGCGGAGCGACGTCGCATCCAATAGAGCACCTGCGGATCGGTCGCTTTGGCGGCGCCCCCGACGCGGGAGGGGCGGCAGTCGCGAACGGTGACCGATCACCCTGGTGAACGCTTTGCCAAGGAGCGAGGAATGCCCGAGACGCCGGGGAAAGCCGTAGTGGTCTGCTTCGACCGGTTTCGCCCCGACATGCTGTGTCATGCCCTGATCGGCAGTGTGTCAGGGGTTCGGCCCAGCGTGTCGTAGGAGGCGACGCAAGTGGCCAAACCGTATCTTCAGGTCAGCCTCGGCGAGGATGAGATCGCCAGCCTTCTCGGAGCCGCCGCGCTGATTCCGGTCATGGAGGAAGCGCTCATGGCGCACGCGTCCGGGACCGTGGAGCAGCCCGTCCGGCAGATCTACTCCGCGGGCGGGGACAGAGGATTCGTTGGTCTCATGCCTCTGTTCGGATCCGTGATGGGGCTGAAGCTGGTGACCTTCTACCCTGGCAACGCGGACCTGGGCCTTCCGACACATCTCGCCACGATCCTCCTGCTGGATGAAAAGACTGGAGCCCTGCGAGCCGTCTTGGATGGCCGGCTCATTACTCAGATGCGGACGGCTGCGGTTTCGGCCGTGGCCACGAAGCTGCTCGCCCGCGCGGATGCGAGGACCCTGGCCGTGCTCGGCAGCGGTGTTCAGGCCGAGGCGCATGTCGAGGCCCTGTCGCTCGTTCGCGACTTCGTGGAAGTGCGGGTCTGGAGCCGCACCCCCGCGAACGCTCTGAACTTCGCAGAGCGGGCGGGGGCCAGGGCCGTTGAGACGCCGGAAGAGGCCGTCTTCGGTGCGGACGTCGTGGTAACGGCTACTGCGGCATCCGACCCGATCCTCCGCGGTGAGTGGCTGAAGCCTGGGTGCCATGTGAACGCGGTCGGATGGAACGGCCCCGAGTCGCGCGAGCTCGATGACAAGGCCATGCAAGGCGCCGTGGTGGTTGATTCGCGCGCCGAGGCGCTGGCCCACAGCGGAAACCTCACGGCGGCGAATGTCGAGATCCGGGCCGAGCTTGGCGAGCTCCTATTGGGACGTTCACGGGTTTCCCCAAGTGAGACGACCGTGTTCCTTTCGGTTGGAATGGCGGTCGAGGATCTCTTTGCCGCAGACTTGGCGGTCAGACACCGGGCCGCTGGCCTCGCCTAGGGCGGTGCCGGTCGCAGCGCTACTCGGCGGCCGGCCGCGATCCCGCGGCCGGTCCAAGGGCTCATGCCGTGGCAGATCCTGATCGTGTCTGGTCAGGCCGTGCCGCATTTCGAGATCGAGGGACCTGCATCGAAATTGGCGCTGGAAATTCCGTTTTCGTTTTCTTTAGCTTGGGGTGCTCGACAGGGCGTGGACCAGTCCCTTGACCACCACTGTGTCAGAGAGCATGCGAAATCGAAACCGGACCGCCTAGCCCTGGAACCGTGGTGAGAGACAAGGAACATCCCCCGCTCAACGCGATTCGCGTTTTTGTTGCGATTTCGAGGGAGTTGAGCGTGACCCGGGCAGCCCGGTCTCTTGGGATGACCCAGAGCTCGGCCAGCCGCCATCTCGCTGTTTTGGAGCGCTATCTCGGGGCCAAGCTGATCGATCGCCGGGGCAGGAAAACGACGCTGACGGACTTCGGCCGGCTCTTTGCGGAAGCCGTGAGCGAGCCGCTGGACGCCGTCGCTTTCGCCGTTCAGCGCATGCGGCGCGTCAGGGATAGCGGGAACCGGATTATCGTGCGCACGTCGCTATCGACCTTTGCCTACTCGACGTTGATTCCCAACCTTCCGGACTTCACCAAGGATTCGGGTGGTGCCGTGGTCGACGTCATTACATCGCTCTCCGCCCCGACGACGGCGGACAGCTTCGACGTGTTGGTGACACGGGACCTCGACGTCTCGGAGCCCTCCGACCACTGGGAGCTGTTCGAGGAGCACTTGGTTTGCACAGGGACCGCCGCCTTGTTTGCGGAGGAGTACGCCTCGGTCGTGCGGGAGAAACCGATTCTCTCGACGACCTCGCGACCCGACATCCTGCCGCGCTGGCTGACGGGCATGGCCATTTCTCAAGAAGAGATCACGCTTGGCGCATGCTATGATCACCACTACTTGGCTCTGCCGGCGGTCACCACGGGGCAGGGGCTTCTGATCGCGCCCGAGATCCTGGTGGCCGATCTCGTTCGACAGGGAATTCTGGCGGTTCTTCCGGGATCGCGCGTCCCCAGCGGTATGCGATACCGGGCATACGCGCTGGATCGCAGCAGCAATCCCGACCTGTCCCGCGCATTCTGTCGGTGGCTCTCGCGTTTGTGCAAGCGGACATCGCTTCAAGAGCCAGGCAGCCCCACCAGCTAGTATCGCAAAAGTAGATGGATTCCAGCCCGTTGGCCGATGGTGGCGTTTGCCATGTCAGGCCGAAAGCGCGATCTATTCCCCAGTCCTGTGACCGAGGTTCATTGGGGGATTCTTGTGGCGCCACTGGCCCAGAGACTTGCGTCGGTCCGGCCTTCTGCGACCAAAGCGATGACGGCGAGGGCACGGGCTCTGCGCGCCGAGGGTCAGGACGTCATCGTGCTGAGCCAGGGCGAACCGGATTTCGACACGCCCCCAGACGTTTGCGACGCGGGCATTGCCGCAATCCGGGAGGGCCATACCCGCTACACGGCGGTCTCCGGGATCGAAGAACTGCGCAAAGCTGTTGCTGCGAAGCTTCGGCGTGAGAACGGTCTGGACTACGATCCTTCGGCCATCGTGGTCGGCTGCGGTGCCAAGCAGGTCATCTTCAACGCCCTCTTCGCGACGCTCGATCCCGGCGACGAGGTCGTCGTTCCGGCCCCCTGCTGGGTGAGCTATCCCGACATGGTTCGCCTTGCCGGCGGAACCCCGGTCGTCGTCAACTGCTCGGCCGGTTCCGGGTTCAAGCTGCAACCCGATGAACTGGCTGCGGCCATCACGCCGCGCAGCAAATGGCTGATGTTGAACTCGCCGGCCAACCCGACCGGCGCGGTCTACTCGGAAAAGGACCTGGCGGCATTGGGCGAGGTGCTGAAGGCACATCCTCATGTCTCGCTGCTCTCGGATGACATCTACGAGAAGCTGGTCTATGCGCCGGCCCGCTTCGCTACGATGGCTGCGGTCGTCCCGGAGCTCCGCGACCGCACGCTGCTCGTCAACGGGGTGTCCAAGGCCCACGCCATGACCGGCTGGCGCGTCGGCTACGGCGCCGGCCCCCAGGGCCTCATCAAGGCCATGGCGACGATCCAGGGCCAGACCTCCTCGCATACCAGTTCCGTCTCTCAGTACGCGGCCCTGGAGGCGATCGGCGGGGACCAGTCACATCTCCCCCCCTTTGTGGAGACATTCAGGCAGCGTCGCGATTTGGTCTGCGAGCGCCTGAAGCGGGCGCCCGGCCTGCATTGCCGCCTGCCTGAGGGGGCTTTCTACGCCTTCGTGTCCTGCCGCGACCTGATCGGCACGCAGCGATCCGACGGCAGCGTCATTCGCTCCGATACGGATTTCGCCATGTACCTTCTTGAGCGGTTCGGGGTGGCCGTGGTGCCGGGCTCGAGCTTCCTGGCGGAAGGGTATTTCCGTGCATCCTTCGCCAACTCGACGAATGCGCTGGAGAAGGCCTGCAACCGTATTCAGGCCGCCTGTGAAGCGCTTGTGCGCGAGGTTGCATGATGACGGGCCTTCGTGACCGGATCGCCGAGCGCGGCCTGCTCCAAATCATGGCCACGCACAGCCCCCTGTCGGCGCGTCTGGCCGAGGAGGCGGGTTTCGACGGCCTCTGGGCCTCGGGCTTCGAGCTCTCGGCGCTCTACGGCCTGGCCGACGTCAGCCTGATCACCATGACCCAGCATCTGGAGATGCTGCGCGCCATCGCGGGGCAATCGGTGCTGCCCATTGTCGCCGACATCGATACCGGCTTCGGCAACGCCGTCAACGTCGTCCACGCGGTGCGGGAGTACGAGCGGGCCGGGGCCGCCTGCGTGGTCATCGAGGACAAGTCCTTCCCGAAAGTGACCAGCCTGGTCGCCGGCGGGCGCCAGGAGCTGCTGCGAATCGAGGAGTTCCAGGGCAAGATCGAGGCCGCCTGTGCGAGCCGCCGATCGGAAGACTTCTTGATCGTCGCCAGGGTCGAAGCCCTGATCGCCGGCCTGGGCCAGGAGGAGGCGATCAGGCGGGCCGAAGCCTATACCGAGGCCGGCGCCGACCTGATCCTCATCCACTCCAAGCAGAAGACACCGGCGGAAATCGAGGCCTTCATCGCCGCCTGGAGCGGCGCCGTCCCGCTGGTACTGGTGCCGACGGCTTACCCCGAGATGACCGTGGAGCGGATGCGCACAAGCGGCAAGGTCGGCATGACGATCTGGGGCAATCACACGGTCCGCGCCGCCGTCACGGCGATGCAGGAGGTTTACCGTCGCATTCTGGCAGACGGCGGCATCCAGGACGTGGACAAGGATATCGTGCCGGTCAGCGAGATCTTTCGCCTGCAAGACATGGATCGTGTCAAAGAGATCGAAAGCCGGTTTCTGAAGTAGCTCGCGCCGGGGACGTTTCCCGGCCCGGGTCGTGGATTGCCGTCGCTCATTGTGCCCCCGCTTGGAAAAGCCTCTGCTGACACCGACGGTGGCGAGCCCCGCAACCACGCGCAAAGAAGCCATCCGATCGGGTGACCTTCTCGCATTCCGGGCTGTGCGGTCCGGTCTTGGAAGGATGCGCAGCGGCCGCACAATTCGGCACAAGTCCCATGAAGAGACTCTACGGCATTGGGCCTCGATTCTCGGTCCGGCGAGTCTCAGTCCGGGAGGTGTAGCCTCGCAGCTTCGCGGGTCACGCTTCGCCGCCCGCGCTTGAAGGCCATCAGCACCGGCGCCAGTTCCGCCACGGCGGTCCGCGGATCTTCGCAATCGAGCACGACCAAGTCGGCGGCCTTGCCGACCGCGAGGCCGTAGTCCTTCAGATTCATGAGCGCAGCCGAGCGCGACGTCACCATCTTGAAGCACTCAAGGATGTCGGTGCCGGCGCCGACCTGGGCGACGTTGGCGTAGAGATTGGCCATGCGGACGAGCGAACAGTCGCCGAAGGGCGTGAAGGGGTTGAGCACGTTGTTGGTCGAGAGCGAGCAGTTGACTCCGGCGTGAAGCAGCTTGTGGCAGGCGGTCACGCCGCGCATCACGCTGTGATCCATGTGCCGGCCCATCAGATAGAGATCGGTCGCCGGCAGCACGGTCAGCGCCACGCCGGCATCCGCCATGCGCCGAGCGGCCTTGTCGAAGAGATCCGGCGCGGCCGCCGACAGCTTGGTGACGTGGCCGATCGCGACCCGGCCTCCGTAGCCGTATTCCTCGGTGCGTTGGCAGACGTGAAGCAGGTCGAGGTCGTCGGGGTCGGGACCGAAATCGAGATGCATGTCGATGTCGATGTCGAAGGCGCGGGCCATCTCGAAGACGCGGTCGATCTGGCCGTGCGGATCGCTGTCGGTATAGGGCGCTGCGCCGACGACCTTGCCGCCGCTTTCGAGCGCCTCGATCATCAGCTCGTCGGTGCCGGGATTGTTGAGCAGTCCTTCCTGCGGGAAGATGCAGATCTCGATGTCGATGGCCCAGCGATAGTCCTCGATCAGGGGCAGGACGCCCTTGAGGCCGCGCAGCCCGATCACCGGATCGACCTCCAGGTGCGTGCGCAGATGGGTCGTGCCGTTGAGAATGCACTTCTCCAGGGTGCGCCGGGCCCGCGCGTTGACGTCCTCCGGCGTGAAGGCGGTCTTGACCCGGGCGACTTCCCGGATCGCTTCCTCGATGTCGCCGCGCTCGGCCTCGCAGCGTTCGAGAATGCAGGACTTGTCGAGGTGAATGTGGGATTCGACGAAGCCGGGCGAAACGAGGCGACCGCCGAGATCGTGTGTCTCGCCTTCGGCGGACAAGCCGGGCTGGATCGCGACGATCTTGCCGCCGTCGATGCCGATATCGGTCAGCGTTTCCGGATGATCGACCAGGCGAGCGTGCCTGAGAATGAGGTCCATCGCAGCTACCTACGGCTGGCCGTTTTCACAGCTCGGCGGCCGCGACTTGCATCAGGGCCCCGCTCGCCCGCAAGGCCTCGCGCAGGCCGTCATGTTCCGCCTCGGGCGTGGCGCTGTAGGGCGGGAGCATGGCGTCGGAAGGAAAGCGCCCCAAGAGCTTGAGGCAGGTCTTGAGCCGAGCGTTCGCCCGGCCGCCCGGCGTGGCGCGATAGATCGCGCGCGCCAAGGGATAGATCCGCTCATGCTGCGCGCGCGCGGCGGCGAGGTCCCGATCGCGCATGGCTTGATAGAGCGCGACGATGGGCTCGGGGATGACCGAAGCCAGGCTCACGAGGCTGCCTTCGCTGCCGATCGCATAGCCGGTGAAGAGATGCTCGTCGCCCGAGGCCATGACCGCGACCTGGGGCGCGACTGCCTTGATCAGGCGGCGGGTCTGCTCATAGGCCGCGACTTCCCAGCTACCCTCCTTGATGGCGACGACGCGGGGCAGGACGGCCAGGCGCTCGAGGACCTCGGGCCTGTAGGCCATGCAGCCTGCGCGGATCGAGCCTTGAAACAGCATGATTGGACAGCTCGTCGCCTCGATGATCCGGCGATGGTGGTCGACCGCCATGTCGTCGTCCTGGAAGAGCGCCCAACCGTTCGGCGGAAAGACCATGACGGCATCGGCTCCCGATGCCTCGAGATCGCGGGCGAGCCGCGCCGCCTCCAGGCCGCTTTCGCAATTGACGCCGGCGACGATGATGGCCCGGTCGCCGACCGTGGCGGCCGCTGTTTCGACGACCCGTCGTTGCTTGCTCGGGCCGAGAAGAAAGTTCTCGCCGGCGTGCCCGTTGACCAGGAATCCCGCTATGCCCTCCGTCTCGGCAAGCCATCGCAGCAGGGCAGGGAAGGTCGCCTCGTCGAAGGTGAGATCGGGCCGGAGCGGGCAGGGCGTGGAGGGATAGATGCCCTCGAAGGGCTTGTCACCGGTCGGGATCATCGTCCTTTCCTCCCTGCTTCAGGTTCCGGGGCGCCAGGCGCCTTCCGCGACCAACTCGTCGGCGGTGCGCCTCACGGCCCGTTCCGTCCTTGCCACGATCTCGTCGACCTCGTCGCGCGTCACGACGAGCGGCGGTGAGTAGCCGAGCATGTCGCCATCGGGCAACGGCCGTACGATCAGGCCTTCGCTGCGACAGGCGGCGGCGAGGCGTGGTCCTACCTGCAGCGCGGGATCGAACAGCCTGCGGCGGGCCTGGTCCGCGACGAATTCGACGCAGGCGAGCAGGCCTACGGCGCGCACGTCTCCGACCATCTCGTGGTCGGCGAAGGTCTCGCGCAGGCGCTGGAGCAGGTAGGCGCCCGTGGTTCCGGCCTTCTCCGTCAAGCCTTCCCGTTCGATGATGTCGAGATTGGCGAGACCGACGGCGGCGCCCAGCGGATGTCCGGCATAGGTGAAGCCGTGGGAGAAGGGACCGTACGTGCGCGAACCCTCCTCGAGGACGGACCAGACGCGCTCTCCGATAACGCTGCCCGCCAGTGGAAAGTAGCCGCTGGTCAGGCCCTTCGAGATCGTCATCATGTCGGGCTTCATGGCGTAGTAGTCGGCGCCGAAGTTCACGCCGAGCCGGCCGAAGCCGCAGACCACCTCGTCGGACACCAGCAGAACGTCGTGCTTGTCCAGGACGGCCTGGATCTTCTCCCAATAGCCGCGGGGCGACGGCAGGATGCCGCCGACGCCGACGACCGGCTCCGCGAAGAAGGCGGCCACCGTCTCGGGTCCTTCATCCTCGATCAGGGCATCGAGCCGCTCGGCGCAGTCTTGCGAGAAAGCCTCTTCACTCATGTCGGGGTCGGGGCGCCGGAAGTAGTAGGGAGCCACGGTGTGACGGACCCGGTCGATCGGCAGGTCGAAAGCCTTGTGGAACTTCGGCACGCCGGAGAGGCTGCCGGCGGTGACCGTGAGACCGTGGTAGGCGCGCTCGCGGGCGATCAGCTTCTTCTTCTTCGGGCGACCGAGAACGTTGTTGTAGTACCAGATGATCTTCGCCTGGGTTTCGTGGGCGTCGGAACCCTGCAGGCCCCAGAAGATCTTGCTCATTCCGGGCGGGCAGAGGTCGAGGACACGATCGGTCAGGCGGATCGCCGGCTCGCTCGAGTGGCCCGCA